>CAZPFQ010000001.1:0-61473 GCA_964585885.1 uncultured Candidatus Saccharibacteria bacterium
CTCCACTCAAAGATTTTTGGCCAGGCGCGTGACAGGGGATTGGTCTACCATGTGCATTCTAACCACCATATTTCGAGCAAGGCCACTGAGTGGTTTCTAAATGCCCAAGTTCTGGCCGAAAACGCTCCGGCTCTATGCGACATCGTTCTGGCGGAAATTAAGAAAGTCCAAAACGGTATCATTGACGACCATGAAATAGATGCCGCCAAACAGTACGCGCTGGGATCTTTTCAGCGCTCCATGCAAACGGTTGGTAGCGTGGCTTCGGCCTATGGCCGCTATTTCTTCGACGGCTATATAGAAGACATGCGCGGCATCCCAGCTCGTATAAAAGCAGTCACCAAAAATGATATGGCTAGCGCTATGAGACAGATGTTCGAACCACAGTTGGGAAGCGTGGGCGTTTTGGGCGGCACCGATTCGACTCTGCCCGGAAAACTCCATGAGCAGCTACTGCCGCTTTGGCGTAGCTGAGCCCTACCTTGGGCTATACTTACTGATATGGAAGACGTTCGAAAATCAGCTGAAAAGCTGCGTAGCGAACTTGAGCTTGCTGCAGATAGGCTCAAATTAGTCGAGAAATCTAAAGAGCTCGAAGAAATTCGCGCGCTGATGGCTAAGGACGATTTTTGGAGCGACAGCGGTAAGGCTCAACAGCTGACAAAGCGCGAAGCCGAAATAAGCCGAAGTGTTCAGCCGTGGCTAGATTTGCGCCGCTCTAGCGACGAGCTTTTGGAACTTGTAAAAATCAGCGATGACAATATGCGGCCCGAACTCGAGCAACAACTAACGGCACTCCAGTCGCAGCTTGCAGGTCTCAGTAGCCAGCTACGCTTTAGCGGCCCGTATGATGAGCGCGAGGTTGTACTGAGTATATTTGCCGGTGCTGGTGGAACTGACGCCCAGGACTGGGCGCAAATGCTTCAACGGATGTATATCCGTTGGGCAGAAAGTAAAAAGTGCAAGGTAGAGGCTTTGGACGAGAGTCCAGGCGAGGAAGCGGGCATCAAAAGCGCTACTATAAAAATCAGCGGCGGTGACTTTTTGTACGGCAGACTGTCCGGCGAGCATGGTGTTCACAGACTGGTTCGGCTAAGCCCATTTAACTCCGATAATCTTCGCCAGACCAGTTTTGCTAAAGTAGACGTGTTACCGCTGATTGAACGGCCAGATGAGCTTCAGCTTGATGAAAAAGATTTGAAAATCGATGTTTTCCGCGCCGGCGGCCACGGCGGTCAATCGGTCAATACCACCGACTCGGCGGTTAGGGTAACTCATCTGCCTACGGGCATCTCGGTAGTTATACAAAACGAGCGCTCGCAGCTGCAAAACAAGGAAACAGCTCTAAGTATCTTGCGCTCCAGGCTTATCCAGCTACAAATCGAACAACACGCCAAGAACCTAGCCGAGATAAAAGGACCCAACGAGCATGCCTCATGGGGCAATCAGATTCGCAACTACGTATTGCATCCTTATAAGCAGGTCAAAGATTTACGCAGCGGCTTTGAATCATCCGATCCAGACAAAGTTTTAAACGGCGAAATTGACGCATTTATTGAAGCTTGGCTAAGTAGCCGAAAGCTAGCCTAAACCGCACTTTCGCGGGTTTAATCAAACAGGGGTGGTAAGCGCTTTGGTATAATAAGCGAGAATGATTCTACTCAGTAATGATATTACTTGATCGAGTAACAAAGACGTATAACAGACGAGGGCCAGCTCTTGAGCGTGTGTCGTTGCACGTTGAGCCCAAAGAGTTTGTTTTGATTGTCGGGCCTAGCGGCGCCGGCAAATCGACGCTTTTTAAACTGTTAACCCGGGAAGAAAAACCAACCAGCGGCAAGATAATCGTCGGCGGTATAGATTACGAATCTCTGAAAGACAATGATATACCGCTACTGCGGCGAAAAATCGGCGTTGTATTCCAAGATTTTAAACTGCTGCTAAACAAAACCGTCGGCGAAAACGTAGCTTTCGCCCTAGAAATTGCCGGTATTACTAATAATGAGATAAAACACACGGTGCCAAAAGTCCTCGACGTAGTTGGGCTCAAAGGCAAAGAAAATAATTACCCTCTCGAGCTATCGGGCGGTGAGCGACAGCGTGTAGCTATAGCTCGCGCCATAGTCCGCCAACCCAAAATCCTAATAGCCGACGAGCCGACGGGCAACTTAGACCCCAAGCACGCCTGGGATGTCATTGAAGTACTGGAAAAAATCAACCGCTTTGGCACTACCGTGCTACTGACAACGCACAACCAGGAAATCGTCAATCGGTTAAGGCGCCGAGTTGTTACTGTTCGCGACGGCAAAATTGTCTCGGACCGCGCCGTTGGCCAATACAAGGACGCATAAAGTCATGGATAGCCACAAATTCGTAACTTTTGAGCGAATAGTTAAGAATGGCTTTGTAGGATTTGGCCGCAACATCTGGCTGGCAATTGCGGCCATCGCTATGATGGCGATTACATTGACGATCCTGTTATTTGCAGTCGTGGCCAACTCTACATTTCGCCACACAATCTCTGAGATAACCAGCCACATCGATGTGTCGGTATACCTTAAAGACAGCGTTACCGAGGCCCAGCGTAATCAGCTTATAGGCAAGCTAAAGAAGACTGACAATGTTAAATCGGTCAGCTATACATCAAAAGAGCAGGCCCTGCTGACATACGAGAAGCAAAACGCCAACAACAAAGACCTGCTGGCGGCTATATCGCAGACTGATAATCCGCTTCCGGCGTCGATAGTTATAAAGCCAATTGACCCAAACAAGCTAGAAAGCCTAAAGGCATTTCTTGATAAACCCGAAGTCCAAGCTCTGCAATCTGATCCGACTAGCTACTCAGGAGACCGAAAAGCGGCCATAGATAAAATAACAAGCGCCACGCACTTTTTCGAGCAAGCGGGAATAGTCGGCATAGCCATCTTTGTTGTTATATCGATGCTAATAATCTTTAACACTATTCGCATGGCAATATTTAACCGCCGAGACGAACTGGTAATAATGCGCCTACTTGGCGCCAGTACGGCTTATATCAGGGGCCCTTTTGTTGTTGAGACGATGCTTTACGGTGCCGTTGCGGCCATAATCTCGCTGATAGTTTGCGCCTCGCTTTTTGCCATAGCCAGCTCAACATTGCAGGCCAGCAGTTTAGGCCTGCTCGACATTACCTATTCGAGCGATTTCTTCAAGGCTCACCTCTGGGAGATTTTGACCGCACAAATTACGATTGGTATACTTATCGGTGCCGCCTCATCGACTGTTGCTACTAGGCGGTACCTTCGGCTCAGATCCTAAAGGACTGGAAGAGCCGCTCGGGAAGCCTTGTTTTAGCTTCTCGCCCAAGAGTGATAATAAAGATCTCAAGTTAAAGAAATTCATTAAATAAAGTCTTTTAAGATTGCAAGCTCTAGCATATTGCATCAGAGCAGGGGTATGGTATTATCGAAGTGTTAGCACCAAAACAAAAAAACATGCAAAAGTTCCAAATTCGCGCTCGTCGGGCTATTAAATTGCGGCCACTGGCCGTTGTCTTTGTAGTGGCGGCTGTTTTGGCCGGCGGTATATTTTTCACGGGGGCCGTCAAAGCCGATCAATTTGACCAGAAGATAAAGGCTTTGGAGAGACAAAATGCCGCATCTCAATCCAGGGCCAATCGGTTGGCAGACCGAGCCAGCTCGTACCAAGATGCCGTTAATCGCCTCGATTCTCAGATTAATAAACTGCAGGCTCAGATTGTGGCTAACCAAGTGGCCAGCCAAAAGCTGCAGGCTCTTATAAAAAAGAAGAAAGCCGAGCTCGAGCATCAAAGGCAAGTCCTGGGTGAAAATATTAAAGCCATGTATCTGGAGGGAGAAATCTCTACCTTAGAGATACTCGCCAGCAGTAACGACCTAAGCGAGTTTGTTAATAAGGAAGTTTCCCGCAATGCCGTCCAAAATAAAGTAAAGGACACGGTTGACCAGATTACACAATTAAAAATACAGCTTGAGCAAAAACAGCGTGAGCTTCAGAGTCGTATCCGCGACCAGAAGGATCGACAGAGTGAGCTGGCAGCTACCGAGGCCGAGCAAAGCCAATTGCTGGCATTTACCGAATCGCAAAAAGCTGACTTTGAAGCCCAAATACGCAGCAATAACCAAGAGATTGCCCATCAGCGGGCTATGCAACTGGCTTCTAACCAAGCCCTTGGCGGCCATGTAGTAGCCGGCGACCCGGGGCACGGCGGCTACCCAGCATATCTTGATAACGCCTATCAGGACTCTCTTGTTGACCCCTGGGGGATGTTTAACCGCGAATGTGTAAGCTACACAGCCTGGAAAGTCCAGCAAGCCTTTGGCTATATGCCGTATTGGGGCGGTCATGGCAACGCCAACCAATGGCCTGCTAGCGCCCGTGCCGACGGTATTCCGACCGGAAGCACACCGCGCGTTCATTCTGTTGCCATATCGATGGGAGGGGCTTATGGCCATGCCATGTGGGTTGAAGCCGTGAGTGGCAATATGATTTATGTCTCGCAGTACAACTTCGACCTTGCCGGTCACTACTCAGAAATGTGGGTCAACGGCTCTAACTTCACTTACTTATATTTCGGCTAACTCTCAGGTTGCCTACGCTATAATCTAAAACATTAGCTTCTAGATTTTAATGTCGAAGGGTAGATATTGGAGCAACATCGGATAAAAGAACATCCGCAGTCTAAGAAAAAAAACCAAATTATAAAGTGGCTAGGCTTTGCACTGGTTACAGTGGGATTTTTTGCTGTTGGCTTAGCTGTTGGCAGGGGTAGCATACATCTAGGTCGTCTCAGTTCTACGATATCAACGGGGGGCAGCGGCGTCTTTGATTATTCCTCGGTAGACCAAGTATATAAACTGCTAAACAGTGACTTTGACGGTAATCTGGATAAAGGCAAATTACTCGACGGTATAAAGTCGGGCCTAGTGTCGGCCACTGGCGACCCATATACCGAATATTTCAATCCCAAAGATGCTAAAGATTTTAATGATCAGCTCTCGGGTAGCTTTACGGGCATAGGAGCCGAGCTTGGCAGTGATAGCGATAATAACATCGTCATCGTCTCACCATTATCTGGCTATCCCGCTCAAAAGGCCGGCCTAAAGCCCAAAGATGTAATTGCCGCCGTAAACGGCCAAACAACCAGTGGCATGAGTGTCGGAGCAGTAGTACGCAAAATACGCGGCCCAGAAGGGTCATCTGTGACGCTGACTATGGTGCGGGATAACGGCAAGCCATTTGACGTTAAAATAACCCGTACATTAATAAACATACCGAGCGTTACATACAGCGTAAAAGGTAAGATTGGTTATCTAAAGGTAAACCAATTTACTAAAGATACTGTAGAACTGGCCGGCAAAGCGGCTGAGCAGTTCAAAGCCAAAGGAGTTAAAGCCATCGTGCTTGATTTGCGCGGCAACCCGGGCGGCTATTTGGATGGCGCCGTGTCTATCTCGAGTATGTGGCTTCAAGATGGTAAGACAGTAGTTTCGGAGCGGCGTGGTAACGCGGTGCTTTCAACCAAATACTCAAGTGGCGACAGCCCCTTCAAAGGTATTCCAACGGTCGTCTTGATAGATAACGGCTCGGCCAGTGCTTCTGAAATCACGGCTGGCGCTCTGCGCGATAACGGCGTGGCCACCCTAGTCGGCGTAAAAAGCTTTGGTAAAGGCAGCGTCCAGGAAGTCGAGGATCTAGCCGACGGCTCAGAAGTAAAGATTACCATAGCCCGCTGGTATACACCTGCCGGGCGCAACATCGATAAACAGGGTATAACCCCAGACGTTGTCGTTAAAATCTCAGACGCCGATCAGAAGGCCTCAATAGATCCGCAAAAAGTCAAAGCCTACCAAATCCTCAGTAGTAAATTATAAGCAAACCCCAGGCGGTAGGCTCTCCAGTCTGATTGTGCTATATTTCTAGGGAATAAAGAGGCAAGGGGATAAATCTAACCATGGCCAGAGCGTCCAGGGCTCAGACTAAGTATATTTTTGTTACCGGCGGTGTGTTATCCGGAGTAGGTAAAGGCATTACTGCCGCTTCTATCGGTACCATTCTTAAAGCCCGCGGCCTATCTGTCAACATCCAAAAGTGCGATCCCTATCTTAACGTCGATGCCGGCACGCTAAATCCCGCCGAGCACGGCGAGGTATTTGTAACGGCGGATGGCGCAGAAGCCGATCTAGACCTTGGACACTATGAACGATTTTTGGACATGGAGCTTACATCGGCGAGCAGCTTAATGTCTGGGCGTATCCTGCAAAAAGTTATTGCCGATGAGCGCGCCGGAAAATACCTGGGTAAAACCGTACAGATAATCCCCCATGTTACAAATTCCATCCAAGAAGGGATTAGTAACTGCGGTAGCGGGTTTGATGTCCATATCGTCGAGATTGGCGGCACGGTGGGCGATTATGAATCACTGTCTTTCATTGAAGCCATACGCGAAATGGGACTAAAGAAAGGGGTAGACAATTGTCTTTATGTACATGTAGTTTACATGCCCTATTTGGGAGCCAGTGGTGAATTCAAGACCAAGCCAGCCCAAAACTCCGTCCGTGAGCTGCGAGGGCTTGGAATCGTGCCCGATGTGTTGGTCGCCAGAAGCGAAGTGAAGCCGCCGCGTAATGTACTTTCTAAGCTGAGCCTATTTAGCGGTGTGGACAAAAGCGCCATAGTCCTACTGCCAAATGCTTCTACTATCTATCAGGTTCCTCTGACTCTGGAAGACGCCGATATGGCCGGGGTGATATCGCGGCGCTTAGGGATGAGACCAGACAGGCCAGATTTGAAGGCTTGGCAGCGTGTGGTTAGCTCGGCTATGAAAAAATATCGAAAGACACTTCGCATCGGTGTTATTGCTAAGTATCTAAATAACCAAGATACATACATGTCGCTGTTTGAGTCGTTAAAGACGGCTGCTTGGGCCAACGATACTAATTTAGACATCGTTTGGATTGACGCCGAGGAACTGGAAAAAAACGCTAAATCTCTAGACCAACTGTCTAAGCTCGATGGCCTGGTGGGGCTTCCGGGCTTTGGTAGCCGAGGTAGCGAGGGTAAAATAGCCGCCGCCAGCTTTGCCTACAGCAATAAATTACCCTATCTTGGCATTTGCTTAGGTATGCAAATGTCGGTTATAGCTTTGGCCAGAGCCGCTGGGGTGAAAAATGCCAATTCAACCGAGTTCGAACCCGGGACTGCAGAACCGGTAATAAGTACTATGGCCGAGCAAATTGGCAAGGAAAACACCGGCGGTACCATGCGCCTGGGGGACTATCCATGCGCGCTGGCCCGAGGCAGCCTATCGAGGCGTCTATATGGCCAAGCGGAGATCATTGAACGCCACCGCCACCGCTACGAAGTTAACAATGATTATCGTGATAAATATGAATCCTGGGGTATACGCATCAGTGGCACCTCGCCCGACGGGAATCTGGTCGAGATGATTGAAGCCATCGAGCATCCGTTCTTTGTTGGCACGCAAGCCCACCCCGAATTCCGCTCACGACCGGACCGGCCGCACCCGCTGTATAGCGGTTTTATAAAAGCCGCCCTATCTAAGCGCTAATAATTCCTATTCGACAATAATTTCCGTCCGAGGAACGGAACGTCCAGAAAAACTTTTGACCCGGCGCGATTTAAATTGAACGACCCCATCTTTGGCGGCGTGAACAGTATAGTCGCGGGCCAGGAAGGTACCATTGCCGGCACGCTTTGTCATACCGACTTGGCGCATGAGTACGTCACCGGTTTTAACCTTTTGGCCGCCATAAACTTTCAAGCCCAGCCGCTGTCCTGGGCTATCGTGGATATTTTTACTGGTACCGCCGGCTTTGGTCTTAGACATCTGATTCTCCTTAGAGCCTATTTAAAACTAAAAGTTCGCGGGCGACGGTTTGGTTTTCGCGGTGATATATCAAGTCGCTATCGCGAACGTGCTTAAAGCGTTTTCTATTGTAACCCACATCTGTTAATTTGGCAATTATGGGCAGGTGGATAAATCCGCCCTCCGGTTTGCGCCACGCCGGAACAGCCAGGGCAAGCATTCTACTGCCACCTATCTGGCTCTTGATGTTAATTAAGAAATCCTCGATTGTTTTATCTGCCTCGTCCCTTATTTTGTACATTTTCTCGGGGCGGGGCAGCATATTTAGCGGCGGTCCTAAATCGACCTCACTGGCGATGGCGCTAAAGGCTGGCCATCGACCGCTGAGCGCGTCGCCTTGCTCGATAACAACTTGGCCTTGAAGATTCGGATATTTATCAAATAGCCATCTAATATTGTTGGTGGCATAATCGACCATTTTTGGATTAATATCGCTGCCGATTACATGGTAGCCCATAAGTAGTGCCTCTTGTAGAACGACGCCACTGCCGCAAAAAGGATCGAGTATCCGTATTTTTGCGGGGTCCTTGTCTGCCAGATGCCCAGCCGCTAAATTTACAAGGATTTGAGCTAATTTGGGGGGAAGCATTCCTGCACGGGCATCCCGCGAGGGCCGCGCCTGGTCACGCGCGGCATAGCCCTCGATGTCTTGGACAAATATTGTCTGTGCCAGAATAGTATTATTGCCGCTGGAAAATATAATAAGTTCCCACGCGCCTCTATGAGTTAGCTTGTTGTGGAGCACCTGGGCGCTGTTTAAGGCTAGTGACTTGTTTGGAACTACCCGCACCGGCCGACCGGTCTGTTTTACGACACGCTTTAACTCAAGGGCAGCGCGATTGAGTTCCGGCAGGCTGACGCTCAAACCATAAACGCTTAAGCCTAGAGTAAATTTGCCGTCTGGCAAATGCTCCGTATGCTTAGGCACGTTGTCGAGTAAGTATCGTTTGACTTTGGCGAAATTATTAAAGGGTAATTCGGCAAGAACTTTGGCAGTTTTCTGGGTCCCGCCTAGCCGCTGAAAGTTTATATCGCCCGGCGCAATATCTAGTAATGCACCGCCAGGCACAGGTCTGACGGCCGGAGCGCCATAAAGGCTTTCCAGCTCGGCCAATCCGATTGCCGGCTGGCGGCCTAATATACATAACGAGGACGGTTTAAAGTCTGTCATTGCTTCTATTGTAATATGTATGCAGATGAATCATCTTGGCGGCCGAGCGTCGAAACGCGCTCAACCATTGCGAGAGGCAGCATGAAAGGCTTATTACAATCCCGCTGGCGGTTATATTTAACCATTGGCACGTTTGGTGTCCTGGCCGTTTTAATCTATACCCTAAGACAAGAGATTGTTGATGTTATAACTAATTTGGGCAAGGTCAATACCACGGCTCTACTGCTGATGATACCGCTGCAGGCCTGGAATTACGATAACTACGCCAGGCTCTACCAACACCTCTTTGCCATAGTTAGCAAGCCAGTAAAATATTTGCCGATGTACCGCTTCACCTTGGAGTTGAATTTCGTGAATCACATCTTGCCCAGTGGGGGGGTCAGCGGAATATCGTACTTTAATCTGCGGGCTCGGACGCTTGGCATCAGCCCGGCTACCTCGACATTGGTTCAGGTAACTAAACTTTTTCTACTCTATCTAAGCTTCCAGCCATTGCTGATTGTTGGCTTGTTACTACTGGCTTCTCGCGGGCATGTTAACAATCTAATATTGGTAGTGGCTACCGTGTTGATTACTCTTTTGGTGGTTGGCACTGTCGGAACGATATATATGATAGAGAGTCGCAAGCGAATCAATTCTTTTCTGACATTTCTAACCAAAGCGCTTAATCGACTCGTAAAGGTTGTTCGACCGCGCCAAGCGGATGCCATCAATATCCAAAAAGCCCAGGAAGCTTTCAACGAGCTACATGATAACTATCAGGTTTATAAAAAAAATTGGCGACAGCTGAAAAAACCTTTCTTTTTTATGATGCTCGCTAACATTACTGAGATTGCAACACTCTACGTGGTCTATGTGGCTTTTGGCCAGTACGTTAATGTTGGCGCTGTGATATTAGCTTACGCGGTCGCCAATTTTGCCGGTCTAATTTCTGTCCTGCCCGCCGGTATAGGCATCTACGAGGCACTAATGACGGGAGTATTGGCGGCTACCGGTATTCCCGCAGAGCTGAGCATACCGGTAACTCTGATGTATCGAGTCCTTAGTATGTTTATTCAGTTAGTACCCGGATACTTCCTCTACCAAAAAGCTCTCAGCGAGAAGGCAATATAAGAAAGGCTACTCTTAGCGACAGTGATTGACTATCTTTGGTGGTTTTTCTGGATAATTTGGGCGGTCGCCATGCTGCTGATAGTAACCTATGCATTAGTACTGCCGTTTGGCGCGCCGTTTTTACCCACACTTTCAAAGCAAGTCGTTCAGGCGCTGGACGTTCTGGAGCTTAGCGCCGGCCAGAAATTCGTAGACCTAGGTTGTGGCGACGGGCGGCTGTTGGCTGAGGCGGCTTCTCGTGGCCTCAACTGCGTCGGCTACGAGTTAAATCCGTTTTTAGCGGCTTACGCCTGGTTGCGTACCCGCCGCTTTGGCCGACGAGTAAAAATTAAGATGTCTAGTTTCTGGCGGGCTGATATTTCATCCGCCGACGGCGTGTTTGTCTTTCTCATAACACATCACATGGCCCGCTTTGACCGCTATATGTCAAAGCAAGCAAAAAACCATACAATCCGAGTCGTCAGCCACGCCTTCAAGATTCCCAAAAAAAAGCCGACGGCCAAAAAGGGGGCGATGTACCTCTATGTTTACAAAGCCCCTTGAGTCATTTACCATAAGCAAGAAGATGAAGAAATATGACCAAAGCGGCAGTGCCTCATCAGTCGTTGCTATATTCCTACTAGTAATCGCACTGGTTGCGGTCGCCGGGTTTGCCTACTGGGCGTTCACTGGACGTCAAGACTATAAAAACAATGTTGATAAAAAAATAGCAGCAGCCGTAACCAAGGCTAAGGCAGACCAGAGCTCGCATGATAATGATATTTTTGCCGAGCAAGCAAAATCACCGTATAGACAGTATATCGGGCCGGCAGTTTACGGTTCCGTGGCTTTTCATTACCCCAGAACCTGGAGTGCCTACGTGGACGAGACAAGCAGTACTGACCCGATCAAAGGCTACTTTCACCCCAACATAGTGCCGAGCATAACTGGCCAGAATAACCAAACCACCCAATTTGCTCTTAAAGTCGAACTGCTTGGCTCGGACTATTCGACCGTTGTCGGCGAGTACGATTCGGCTATTATGCAAGGTGACGTAAAGGCGATAGCTTACTTACCGCCGCAGATGAAGCATGTCCCTGGCGTGCAAATCGGCACTAAGCTGGACGGTATGATATCTCAAGACGTAAGTGGCTCGATGGTCATCATCAAAGTCCGGGATAAGACGCTAAAAATCTATACAGAATCACCCAAATACCTTGGTGATTTTAACAATATTGTGCTCAATTCACTCAGTTTCCGCCCCTAGCATTTGTTATACTGGTCGTATCCGTTATAAGAAATTATTGAGGGTATGAGGTTAAGAACACCATTGGCGCGAACTGAGAAATTGGATCCAATGTTGTCTCTTTTGGCCGCCCTAAGTGACGACCTGGCCCTGCCTCTTCTTCAGATAAAATCGTCGATTGAAAGCGGTGCACCCATTGAGCAAATGTCATTAAGCGTAGAGAACGGTCTCCGACTTGTTGAAGCCTATAAGCTCGCTCTGAGGGTCAACTTTGGCACCGAATCTATCGAGTTGCAGCCTGTTGCTGTAGGTGCTGTACTGCAGGATGTAGCTCACGAAATGACCCCATATGCCAAAAAATATGCCACCGAGCTTCAGGTCGATGTTTCCGGCAGGTTGACTCCGGTGTTGACCCACCAACCCAGCTTGCGTATAGCTATACAGATTTTGTCGACTAGCATCATTCGTGCTCAAGCGGCGCAAGTGAAGCAAAGCAAATATAAGTTGCTTCTGGCAGCTCACCGTGGTCCCGAAGCCGTTATATCAACCGGTGTTTTTTCGGCCATTGAAGGCCTGAGTGATAAAACCCTACGTAGTGCCCGCTCCCTCAGTGGACGCGCCCGACAACCAATTCCGGCGTTGCCGCCAGGTGCGGCCAGCGGTGTACTGATCGCTGACGTGCTATGTAGCAGTTTATGGCAGCCTCTCCGGGCGGCCGCGCACGGCGGCTTGCAGGGAATCGCTACCGCCATACCGGTTAGCAAACAGCTGCAATTTGTTTAGATGGCTAATGTTCTCGTAATAGAGTCGGACAGGCTAATAGCCAAGGATATGGCCAAGGTTCTAAAAAAAGCCGGCCACAAAGTTGATTGGCAAGTTAGTCCGCAAGCAGCTCTTAGCCGGGCTGACGCCCAGCCTCCGGACGCCATTGTGCTAGATATAATGTTGGCCGGGCATAGCGGTATAGAATTCCTGTACGAGTTTCGTAGCTATCCGGATTGGCAATCGCTACCTATCGTAATATACGGCAGCTTATCACCTGAGGAAGTCCGCGAAAGCCTGTCTGGCTTTGATAACCTAAACATAAATGATTACTTATACAAACCAACGACGCCTCTATCTGAAATAGCCGATAGCCTTGAGCGTGCATTGCAGCTGGCATGACACGAGAGAGCACCGACGCGATTGTACTGTCGCGCACAGACTACGGTGAGGCCGACAGGATTCTGACACTCATAACGTCCGACCAAGGTAAAATAAAGCTGATAGCTAAAGGTGTGCGACGCTCAAAAGCCAAGCTGGCAGGCAGCGTTGAGCCGTTCGGTGTCACCGCCGTCAGTTTCGTTTTTGGCAGGGGAGAGATAAAAACTCTTACTTCTGCCCGTCTTGTTACAAACTACGGCAATATCGTCAAAAGCCTGGAGCGTTCGTCAGTTGCCTATGAGCTAATGCGTCTGACAGACAGGGCTACGGAAGATAAAGCCGAACGAGGTTACTTTGACATTCTGGATACCGGCCTAGCTTCGCTTAATGACATTAACATGTCAGCGGAACTTACAGATTTGTGGTTCAAAATGCAGCTACTAAAGTTGTCTGGGCACACACCTAACATCAGTGCCGACGAGAACGGTAAAAAACTAGCCAAATCGAAATCTTACACCTTCGAACACGATAAAATGCGTTTCGAGCCGGACGAAAAAGGAAAATTTAACGAAAACCAGATAAAATTTTTGCGGCTGGGTTTTGGCAACCATTCGCCTAAAGCCCTGAGCCGCATAGCTGGGATAGACGAATTGGTCGATAGCAGCCGCGGACTCGTTGACACTATTTTAAAAACCTACATACGCTATTAGACGAGACAGGTGAGGGCAGGTTATAATCTTGCCTAAGATGAGTGCTTCTTTAGAAGATATCGTATCCTTAAGCAAAAGGCGCGGTTTTATATATCAAGGTTCTGAAATTTACGGCGGCTTGTCCGGCACGTGGGACTGGGGACCTCTCGGTGTTCGGCTAAAACAAAACATCCAAAATGTCTGGTGGGAGCAATTCGTTAATCAGCGAGATGACACGTACCCGCTTGACTCGGCAATTCTCATGAATACCAAAGTCTGGGAAGCCAGCAGCCACCTAAAGGCTTTTAGCGACCCTTTGGTGGAGTGTAGCAACTGCCATAGCCGTTTTCGCGAAGACGAGCTCAACGATGATAAATGTCCGGCTTGCGGTAAGCAGAACACTTTTGGAGAAGCGCGTAACTTTAACTTGATGTTCGAAACTCACGTCGGACCGGTCGAAGGCGAGGATAGCGTTGCTTATCTGCGCCCCGAAACAGCGCAGGGCATTTTCACTAATTTCAAAAACGTCGTCGATAGCTTCCAGCCGGATATGCCATTTGGAATTGCCCAGATAGGTAAGGCCTTCCGCAACGAAATCAGTCCACGCGACTTTATCTTTCGCGACCGTGAACTCGAGATGATGGAAATCGAATATTTCTTTAATCCTACTCAGGACTGGCAGAAATTGTTCGACGGTTGGCTCGAGCAGCAAAAAAATTTCCTAATGCAAATTGGTATACCGAGCGGTAAGATCCACCGCTTCGAGCACCCAGACAAAGACCGTAGCCATTACAGTGCAAAGACCGTAGACTGGGAATTCGATTATCCCTTCGGGCGCAAAGAACTGACAGGGCTAGCGTACCGTACCGACTTCGATCTCAAGGCCCACGAAAAACATAGCGGCAAGAACTTAGCTTACCAGCCCAAAGACGGCTCACAGCCCTTTGTACCACACGTTCTGGAACCTACTTTTGGCGTAGAGCGATTGGTGCTGGCACTTTTGAGCGTGGCTTATTCCGAAGACGAACAGGGTGGAGAAAAGCGTGTCTTCTTGAAGTTGCCAGAGCATATAGCGCCCATAAAAGTTGCTGTTTTCCCGCTTCTTAAAAACAAACCAGAGTTGGTTAAAAAAGCCCGTGAAGTCTTTGATAAGCTTAAGCCCGAAATTGGCAATGTCATGTGGGATGATAATGGTAACATTGGTAAGCGTTATCGTCGCCAAGACGAAATCGGCACCCCGTACTGCGTAACTATCGACTTTGACTCTCTAGAAGACGATACCGTAACCGTTCGCCAGCGTGACACCACTGAACAGGCTCGACAGAAAATCTCCAGATTATCTTTCTAGACAAAAACAGTAGCATCATCATAAAATAGCGCGTTGTAAAATAAACTTGTAAAATATATTGACGAGTGCTTGCTTTAGTAGCATAGTAAATTCAAAGTAGCACTCGGAGGTTTTTATGAAAAGACAAAGGAGTCTATGGCCCGGGATCCGGGCAATCATCGTGTTCGGCTGCGTCGGCGTCATCTTAACCGGAGTCACTTACGCGTCACTACAAAGCAGTAATACAACCCTTGCGAATAATGTAATCAACGTCGGTACGGCTGACTTGCGTATTAGCACTGATGGGGTTAGTTTTCCGACTACCATAAACACTGGCTTGAGTTTCAACTCTGTTGTGCCGGGAGGCGAATCTGTACCTGTTGACGGCTACAACCTATATCTTAAAAACGTTGGCTCAGTAAATCTGGCCATAAAGGCCGCCATCGGTCCGGTTTCGCCGAGTAACCCAAACGGTGTTGACCTAGGAAAAACTTACCTGCATATAACACGCGCTGACGGTAGCTACGACCAAAGCTTCAGCCTCAAATCACTAATAGATGGCTACTCCGCTGGCGTCAATACCGGCGACACAATAAATATTGGAACGGTTGTCCAATATAAACTGAGAATTTCGATGGATTCTACGGCTTACAGCGGCTCGGGTTCGGGGGTAACAATCTCCGGCATCAACCTGGTATTTACCGGTAACGGCATATAGAGGCCCGAGGTTTGTTTAAAACAATCCAGCGCCTACTACTAGTATCATTCGCGGTTTGTGTTTACACGGGCGCAGTGGCCGGATTATTGGCTTGGAAGCACGGCACCTATCAATTCTCAGTGGTTGAGACCGACAGGCTGGCTCCGACAGCTAATAAGGGCGCCCTAGTGATTGCATCTAAGACTAACTATGGCTCATTGACTATGGGAAAGATAATTTTATACAAGCACAGAGGTACATTAGGCGTAGGTAAAGTTGTCGATACCAATCGGGGAATACGGATAATGTCGGCAAACACCGAAAGCGCGAAGTCTCTAAAACTTTCGCGGGAAAATGTAGTAGGGGAGCAAAGGATGACGCTACCTTTTGCAGGCACAGCGCTTCAATTTATCAGCCGACCGGTCGCCATGGTTGCAGTGGTTTATCTGCCGGCAATGATGCTTATCCTGGCGGAACTTAAGAGACTACTACGCCACTATGGCTACAAACCATACAATCTTAACCGCTATTTATACCGCTAGACCGGTGATATGATTAAGCAATGAACGAGAAATCAAAAGTCTACGCATTCATAGATAGCCAGAACGTAAATGTTAGCACCCAAAAGTTCGGCTGGAAGATGGACTGGCGTAAATTCCGGAGATTCTTACAGAACCGATACGGTGTGACTCAAGCCTACATGTTTATCGGCTATGTACCCGAATACCAAGATATGTACGAATTTTTACACGATGCCGGCTATTCCGTAGTGTTAAAACCAACTTATGACATGAGCAAACCACGAGACGTAGTAGCCCAACCACAACCCAAAGAAAAAACAGAATCCGAGGAAAAGAAGCCAGTCAAAGGCAACGTCGACGCAGAACTAGTGCTGTGGGCCATGAAGGAGATAGAGCAATACGATAAAGCCATAATTATCAGCGGCGACGGTGATTTTTACTGCCTTGTTGAGTACCTAGAGCAGCAAGGTAAGTTATTTAAGTTATTGCCGCCGAACGTCCATTACTCGAGGCTGTATCGCCCCTACAAAAAATACATAGACCATTTAGGCAACTACAGGCGCGAGCTAGCTTACCGCGACCGCAAAAAGAACTAAACAGAGGAGGTCTTTTATTCAGCCTTGAAGGCTCTTTTTTTGGCTTTTTTTAGTGCGTGCCTCCTAGGTGTGATCAGATCATCTGGAACTTTCAGATCTGTTAGGTAATCTTTGCTTGGCGGCCAAAGGTCATTAAAAACGCCTAGCCATGTGGCAGTAATTTCAACGTCGCCGGCAGTTACATGAGGAGCTTCCTTTCTAATTGAACCAACAAACCCCCGCGTCTTTACCGTCTCGACTGATTCAGTACTGACAGAAAGCTTCCATACAGACTGATTGGCCGAGAGCAGTTCATCAACAACTATATATTTTGCGTACCTTGTTAATGCTTCTTTCTCGCTTTTTGCACCTTCGAACAACTCTTGCGGAAATCGTCCAGAAGATATGTCAGACAGTTTAGCCTCTCGGAGGGTGGCAGCCTCACTTTTGTGCTTATGATAAGCTGCATGAAGTTCTTCCTGATAGAGCCGCAGACTGCCATCAAATCTCTTGGCAAGTGTAGTTGCTGAGGGGCAAAGTCTCTTAGTAGAGAAATAATCAATTAAAAATTGGGTAGGCATCATTTCAGAATTTGCCTCCATGAATTTTACTCCCCAATCAAGACACTCTTCTCTCTCCCATCTACTAACGTTAGGGTAGCCGCCTAATTCGTATAGGTTTCCTAGCGACCCAACTCTAGAAATAATCACGTTCAACGATGGGTTTGCAACGTCTGAGTGATGACTCTCAATTAAGTCATCTCTATTCGGCTTTCTTCCAAGTTCGTTAGATAAACGACGAACGTAATCGCCGAAGTCAACTGATGTCCAATTGTCAAAGATTCCAACTTTTTTGGTGTTTCGCAAACCAAGTTCCATATAAAACCGGCTCAGGCTTCCAAAAGACGGATGATTAGTAATCTCCCAGACGCTGGGTCCAATACCAAGCCTGTTTGCTCGAGTCAATATCGACTCGTTCATAGATCTTTTATTTGGATCTTCGGGTTCACCAACCACCTCGCATATCCAACTGCCGTACTTTAAGAGTTGGCGCTTTGTTTGTTTTGGCCGCTTCTCTTGAGCAATCGGAGGAACTTCAATCTCTTCATTTAGTAAGATTTCTCGTAGATTGCGTACATGTGAATCCGTACCACGTTCTTCTAAATGAGCGTCTAATGCAACTTGCCCAACCAGTAATTTTCTGGTTTCCAAATCGAAATAGTACTGAGCTTCTTCCTCCACCACTCTGCCAGCTTCAGGTGATGCCATTAACTCCAATTATATCAAGTTAAGAACAATAGTTTTCGACGGAAGGGCTATCACTAGCATGATTTAATCCTCTAGCATAAGCCTTTTTGCTAAAATAGGGCTAATGCGCGAAGACACAAAAAAAACTTTCCCGAAAAATTTTCTATGGGGCGCTAGTACGGCGGCTCACCAAGTAGAGGGCGGCAATCATAATCAATGGTCAGTATGGGAGCTAGAGAATGCCGCCAAAATGGCCGGTGAGGCCGAAAAAATGCTGGCCTGGCGCTGGAAAGCACCAGCCTGGGAAGAAGTCAAAAAGCAGGCCCTGGATCCAGACAACTATGTTAGCGGCAGCGGCGTAGAGCACTACACGCGGTATAAACACGACTTCGATTTACTAAAAAAACTCAGCCTAAATTCATTTAGGTTCAGCGTTGAATGGTCAAGGATCGAGCCCGAGGAAGGGCAGTGGAACCAAGAAGCTATAGACCACTACAAAAATTACATTACCGAGCTGAAAAAACGCGATATAGAGCCGATACTCAACATATGGCACTTTACCTTACCCGTTTGGTTTACGACTCGCGGCGGTTTCAAATACCGAAAAAACCTCAAGTATTTTAATAGATTTGTCCAAAAGGTAGCCAAGGAGCTAACGGCTGATATTAGCTACGCCATAACGCTTAATGAGCCGAATATATACGCCAGCTACGGTTATCTGTTGGGGCTGTGGCCGCCTCAGGAGAAAAGCATCGTTAGTGTATCGCGTGTATCGTGGAACCTAATAAAAGCCCACAAACAGGCTTATCGTATTTTGAAAAAGCAAAAACCTAGCTTGCAAGTCGGCCTGGCACAGCAGTTGGCCAATATACAAGCCAAAGATCCTCATAATATATCCGACGAGCTATCTACCAAGGTCATGCGCTATGTCTGGAACTGGTCTTTTTTGAACCTGATAAAGCGCCAACAGGACTTTGTAGGTATTAATTACTACTTTACGGATTACTATGACGGCTGGTTCAGACGTACAGACCCTAAAATACCGATAAACGATTTAGGCTGGTACCTAGAGCCCGAAGGCCTGTTTCCGCTGCTACTTAGAACCTGGGCTCACTTTCATAAACCGATAATTGTGACCGAGAACGGCGTAGCCGACATGCACGATGAATATCGCCGTTGGTGGATAGAAGAAACAATTGTCGCCATGGAGAGGGCTATGTCCGAGGGAGTTAAAATAAAAGGCTACTTCCACTGGAGTTTGCTGGATAACTTTGAGTGGGCTCAAGGGTGGTGGCCAAAATTCGGATTAGTAGAGGTGGACAGACAAAACGGCATGAAGCGTACAGTGCGGCCTAGTGCCAAATGGTTCGCCGACAAGATTAAGAAACTATAATAAGCTTGACCATTTTGGTAATCCATGCTATTATATATCTGTTATGTCAAAAACAAACATCGAAGTTCTCAACAAAACAAAAGAAAACAGTAACAATCTAGCACTCAAGGCAAGCGCAATTGGCGCAGTTGCTCTTGCAGCCGTTGGCCTTAAGATGGCCCAACACAACGCCCAGCCACAAGAACCGGCGCTCAATGGACCGCACATCGAATATACGGTAGGGCCTCAAGATACCGTCTCCACGATTCTTCAGAGGGCTTATCCTGATAGAGATTGGCGCAGCCTAACTGATGTGGTCGAATCGCAGCTACCGAAACCTGACAGGCACGCACATATAGTCAGGGCTGGTGAGGTGCTCACGTTTGGCCAAGACGCCAAGATAGGCAAGCTCATACAGGGCGACACAGGTTCTCATAGCGCCAACGGCTGAGGTTCGGGCGCTATATATTGTGTTTAGTGGGTAACTCTAACCTCATGTGGAAAAGTATAGGCTTCTCCATATGATTATTTATTTTTTTGCTATTGCTTGTGGGTAGGTGTGGGTAGTATAGTCACATCAGTGGGTAACAGTGGGTAGTCCAAAACAGACTATTCATCAAAAAACAAAAACCACTAGCAATCAAAGGAGGCCCATGGGAGATTACTTCGAAAGAAAACTCGACGACAAGCGGCGGTTGACCATACCGACCGAGCTTAGAGGCGAGTTTGGCAGCGGAGTGATAATAACCAGGGGCTTTAAAAACTACTTACATCTATATCCTCTGTCCGTCTGGGACGAAGAGGTTGAACCCCAGCTAAAGGGGAGCATCCTTGATGAACAGACGGGAGATCTGAACGTCCGCTTTCGGATGGGCAAGCAGAACGCCGATATAGATCACAAACAGGGCCGGATTACCATAGAACAGCACTTACTTGACTTTGCGGGCATCGACCGCGAAGTTGTGGCCGTGCGAGCCGGTAATTACTGGCGCTTAATGGGGAAGACGAAGATGTAGGCTATCCTTTGCACCTTGAAAACCCGGTAAGTTGATCGAATAGTACTAGAACTTTTAGCGCAGAAGAACGCTTAGGTTCGAGGGTAGCTATTTGGCAGTCAGCCGGTGGATTCGGGGTCCATCGTTAACAAAACCCTAGCACCTTTTCACCCAATAACACCTCCCAAAACTCCACCTCACAAAGTCTCTCACAAAGAACTTTTATGAGCTCAGAGGCAAGAGCACTCAGTGCTCGCGCCCTAAGCTCAACGAAAAACCTGTCCGTTCCTTGGACAGGCTAAACAAAAACAAAAAACACCCAAAAACAAAAAGCTGGCTGCCGATTAGGTGCCCTTGTAAAACAAAAACAAAAAACACAAAAAATGCCAAGACACCAACCAGTACTACTATCGGAAGTCTTAGACAATCTGAAGCCTAAGGTAGGCGAATCGTATCTAGATGCCACCGCCGGTTATGGCGGCCATGCCGAAGCCATAATTGGCCGGACGCAGGCGCCAAAACAGGCTGTATTGGTAGATAGAGACGCATCGGCCATCCTGGAACTTGAGAAGAAGTTCAAAGGCCAGGCGGCGACTATTGTCCACTCAGATTTTCTAAGCGCCTCACAAGAGCTTGTTGGCTCAGGAAAGCAATTTGAACTGATATTGGCCGATTTAGGCCTAAGCTCGCCCCAACTTGACGAGTCTGGCAGGGGCTTTTCGGTTCAAATGAGCGGGCCTCTCGACATGCGAATGGATAAACGCCAAGAGAGCAGTGCTTCTCAGATAATAAATGAAGCAACTCGCGAAGAGCTAGAAGCTATGTTTGCGACTTTCGGTGAAGAGCCAAAGGCTGCTCAGATAGCGGATGAAATTGTCCGTCAGAGGCCGCTAAAGACAACTGATCAACTTGCACGCATTGCAGCAAAATTCTGGCCCGGCTATAGTCGCCGTCACCCAGCGACTCGAGTCTTCCAGGCCATCAGAATTGCAGTCAACAACGAGCTTTACCAGCTTGAGCAAAGTTTACCTCTGTGGCTAGAACTACTCGCGCCAGGCGGCAGACTAGCTATCATCAGCTTCCATAGCTTAGAGGACAGGCTAGTTAAGCAGTTTTTTACCGATAATTCAGCCAGTAACTATACCGGACAGCTGAAAATACTTACTAAAAAACCGCTCACAGCAGTGTACAATGAAATAGTTTCCAATCCGCGAGCACGTAGTGCAAAACTGCGAGCCGCAGCTAAAATAAAAACCAAAAAGAAAGGGTCATAGGAAAACTCATGCCTATTAAGGTACAGAGTCAGTCCCGGGCTTACAAAGTCCATGTCAGAGTCATAAAAGACTCCAGCTAGACTATTGGTCTTCGGGAAAAGGGCAGCGTAATTGACCAAAAAAAGCCGGCGCTGCCCGCCAAAAACAAAAACAAAAATATGACATATTCATCGTCAGTAGCGGCCAGCCGTAGGGGCTATCTGCGACGGAACCAAAACAGCGTATCGTTTGTAAAAAGCGGTGGTAAACTGGGCCCGGTAAGCAATAGCGTAGTGCTCATCGTGCTAGGATGCCTAATCGGGCTTTTGTATCTGACACAAGTTACAAAAACTAATAGCTACGGTTACAGCATCAATAATCTCCAAACAGAACAAGCCCAGCTAAGAAGCCAAAAGGCCGACTTGGAGGTTGCGTCCGCACGTTTGCAGTCACTTGATCGGGTTACAGCTAGCCCAATTGCTAGGAATTTGGTGTCCGTAACACCATCCGGCTCGATTCACTAAGTTAGTCTTTTCTGATGCGACCACGAATGCCCTCGGGGCAGTCAGCCGGCAATACTACCGACAACAGGCGTCTCAATATTTGGTACGTTCTTTTAATATTTATTTTGGGCGCGTTTGTGGCAAGACTGTTCTATTTACAGATAGTCAAACACGACCACTATCGACAAGCGGCACTTTCCGGGCAGCTTAAAGAATACGAAATTCCAGCCGATCGCGGACAAATACAAGCCTACGAAAATGGTAACTTAGTTCCATTGGTACTTAACCAGAAGCTATATACACTTTTCGCTGATCCGGCTTTTGTCAAAGACACGTCTGCGGGTTCGGCTAAATTGGCGGTTATCACCAAGGGCAGTGCTCAGGACTATGCCAAGGCAATGAAAACACCCAACACTCGCTACGTAGTACTGGCCAAGCGTCTTAGCGAGGCCCAGAATAAAGCTATAACCAATCTTCGGCTTGCTGGAGTCGGCACTCAAGGTCAAAATTATCGGATATATCCGCAGGGATCATTGGCGGCTCAACTCCTAGGATTCGTCAATGACGAAGGCCAGGGCAAGTATGGCATCGAGCAATATTTGGAAAAAACCCTATCAGGTACTCCAGGTGAGCTCAAGGCCATTACAGACGCCGCAGGCGTGCCACTGGCTGCCAGCCGTGATAATGTCCAAATAAACCCCAAAAATGGCTCTGACACGGTACTTACAATTGATGTCAGTATGCAAAAACAACTTGAAAATATATTGGCTACAGGCCTAAGACGGGCAAGCAGCAACTCAGGGTGTGCCTTAATAATCGACCCAAATAACGGGGCGGTCAAAGCCATGGCAAACTGGCCGGCATACGATCCCGCCAAGTTCTATAAAGTTTCCGATGCCAAGTTGTTTAACAATGATTGTGTTAGCTCGCCGCTGGAAGTTGGCTCGGCTATGAAGAGCCTGACGGCTAGCGCTGCCTTAGACCTTGGCGTTATAAAGCAAAATACATCTTACTATGACCCGAGCCATTGGAAACTAGACGGCCACGAAGTTACTAACATTGAGGAAGACGGTGGAGCGGGGACACATAATATTGCCGATATACTGAATCTCTCGATTAATACCGGTGCTACATGGATGCTCATGAGAATGGGCGGAGAAACCGGTGTGGTTAACCGGCAAGCAAGGGAGCGCTGGCACGATTATATGACAAACCATTTTCAGCTCGGCAAACCTACTGGCATAGAGCAGGGCTACGAGGCCGCCGGCTACATTCCCGATCCGAACAACGGCTATGGCCTCCAGCTGGCTTATGCCAATACCGCCTTTGGCCAAGCTATGACGGCCACTATGCTGCAAATGGCGGCGGCGCTGTCTAGCGTAGTAAACGGCGGAACGTATTACCAGCCACGGTTAGTCGATAGCTTAATTAGCTCAGCCGGCGGAGATGAAGTTATGAAGGCTAAAATCGCTAAAAGCCACGTAGTGTCTCCGGCTGTCGGTAAATCGATTCGCTCGTTGCTCGACTACGCCGTTAGGCAGCACTATCTAAACGGCTTTAACTACCTAAATTTCCCATCGACTTATGAAGTCGGCGGGAAAACCGGCACTGCTCAGATAGCTAACCCGTCCGGGGGTTATTATGCCAATCGGTATAACGGGACTTACATCGGTTTCGTTGGCGGCGCTAAGCCGCAATACGTAATTGCCGTACGCGTTAACGAGCCGCACATCAGCGGATATGCTGGCAGCGGCGCAGCCCAGCCGATATTCTCAGACCTAGCTCACATGCTTATAAACAACTTTAACGTTACGCCTAAAAACTGATATCAGAGTGATATAATGAGACATAGTCAATAAAAACACAAAATGAGCAGCTTACTAGTATTCGTAGATTCATCGACGATTGAAAAAATATTCGTACTTGGCTTTTTGAGTTTCATCATCAGCATGGCCCTAACGCCGATATACACAAGTGTTGCTTTTGCCAAACAGTGGTGGAAGAAAGCTCGTACGAACGCAATTACCGGCGAAGCCGCCAAAGTATATACCAAACTTCATGCCGCCAAGCATAGCCGGAACATACCAACTATGGCCGGCATTATCTTCGTGGCCGCGACAGCTATCGTCACGCTATCTGGCAACCTTAGCCGTTCGGAAACGTGGTTACCTCTAGCGGCGATGGCGGGAGCCGCGATTATTGGCCTTGTCGACGATATTATTAATATCAAAGGTATTGGTGGCGGCATTGCTGGGATGCGCGCTAAAGTAAAATCACTTTTTTTGGTTTTCATTGCGCTGATAGGCGGCTGGTGGTTCTTCGCCAAACTTGAAGTAACAGATATCTTTATCCCGTTTTACCAAAGCTTGCACATTGGCTGGTTGATAATCCCGCTTTTTATATTAGTGGTGTTCGCCACGGCAAACGCGGTAAATATAACCGATGGCCTAGACGGCTTGGCCGGCGGTCTTTCTGCAATCGCTTTTGGCGCCTATGCATTGATCGCTGTGATAGAAGGCAAGTACGGCATTGCCGGCTTCTGTATGACTATCGTCGGGGCCTTGCTGGCATATACGTGGTTCAATATCTACCCCGCGCGCTTTTTCATGGGAGACGTTGGTTCTTTTGCATTGGGCACGGCTCTTGGCGTTGTGGCGATGCTTACCGACACGGTTCTTCTCCTGCCCATTATCGGAGCTGTATTCGTTATGGAAACCGGTTCGGTGATAATCCAAGTCGCGAGTAAACGTCTGCGCAATGGTAAAAAAATCTTCTTTTCCACTCCCATACATCACCACTTTGAAGCCCTTGGCTGGCCCGAGACCAAAATTACAATGCGGTTTTGGGTTATTGGTCAGATCGCCGCTCTTCTGGGAATAATAATTTTCATTCTTGGCGGTCCACCTCAATGAACGTTCTAAGCCCGAGCTCGGCGGGAAGCAGTGATGCTGGCCGGGCAGGGAATACCCTTAACTTAGGCCGCCGGCACAAACCAGATTACTGGCTTTTCGTTATCACCTCTATATTGCTGACAATCGGCCTAGTGGTTGTTTATTCCATCAGCCCGGGCCTGGCTGCTTCGCAGCATATTAGCCAAAGCTACTTTATTACCAAACAGCTTATTGATGTCGGGCTAGGGCTGGCGGCTTTTGCATTTGCGGCCTACTTTCCGCTATCCAAATGGCAGAAATTGGTCACACCTCTTGCCATAGCGGCTGTATTGGCCTCGGTGGTAGTAATGTTCTCGCCCTTGGATACGGTCTATCAGGCGCATAGGTGGATTCGTCTTGGCAGTTTTTCGTTTCAGGTAGCTGAACTTATCAAACTGGCACTACTTTTGTGGCTAGCAAGGTTCCTAACTGATAAGTGGCAGCGCGGTCAGCTCTCAGATTTGAAAGCTGTGCTTCAACCGCTCATAGCCCTTCTTTTAGTCATAGGCGTTCTTGTTGCAAAGTTTCAAAGCGACTTGGGCTCGGCTGCCGTAATGATTTCAATGATGGGGCTAATGACATATGCGGCGGGCGTGCCCTTAAAACGGATTGTTCAGATAGGAGTGGTTGTAGCAGCCTTTTTATTCTTAGCGATATTTTCTACTGGGTATAGACGCGACAGGCTGGTATCGTTCCTGCATCAAGGCGAAAGTTGCCAGAGTTCATCGTACCAAGCCTGCCAGGCCTTAATTTCTGTTGGTTCTGGTGGAGTATTGGGGCAGGGGCTTGGTTACGGCGTCCAAGCTTACGGGTATCTTCCGGAAGCCTCTAACGATTCGATATTCGCCATCATGGCCGAAAAGTTCGGTTTTATAGGTACAACGACCATAATATTGCTGTTCGGCTTGTTCTTTAGACGCCTAAAATTGATTATCGAAAAAACCGCCGATACTTTTAGCCGCTTGATTGTTGTAGGAGTACTTGCATGGTTTAGCACTCAAATGATAATAAACGTCGGCGCCATGCTCGGTCTGCTTCCCCTAAAGGGAATTACCTTGCCTTTAATTAGCCAAGGTGGGACTAGCTTGATATTTTTAATGGCCGGAGTGGGGCTGGTTTATCAGATTTCACGATATACTAATTACAGCGTTGTCTCGCAATCATCCCAAAATGAAAAATCACCTAACTATAGTCTTAACCGGCGGCGGGTCAGGGGGGCATATAACCCCTCTGCTGTCACTCGCCCACGAACTTAAGAAGCAAGAGCCGCAATGCCGAATAATCTACATTGGCCAGAAGGGCGAAAAACTTGAAAATTCTCTACGAGAGCGGTATCAAGTCTTTGACGAAAGTCGTTATGTCGCCGCCGGTAAGTTTCGCCGTTACCATGGCGAGAGCCTTCTGGCGCATTTGACGGATTGGCGCACTCTTTATCTAAACTTTGTTGATTTTTTTAAGGTTTTAGCTGGCACTTGGCAAGCCCGGAAGCTACTGGCTAGCCTCAAACCCGCGGCTGTTTTTTCTAAGGGAGGATTCGTGTCGGTCCCAGTTGGCTTAGCCGCTCGGAGTTTGGGCATTCCAATCGTGACGCATGACTCTGACGCTATAGCCGGGCTAGCAAATCGCATTATTGGTCGTTATGCGACCGTTAAGACGACCGGTATGCCATATAGGCCAGGGGAGTCCCACGATGAACGCGTCCGCTATGTCGGTATTCCACTTGACGAGCGTATCCGCCAAGTTACACCTAAGTTGCAGGCGAGGTACAAAAAAGAAATAGAATTACCGGCAGACTCACAAGTTTTGCTTATAAGCGGTGGTGGCTTAGGATCACAATCTTTAAATCAAAAAATTATTCAAATAACGCCAAAATTACTTGAAGATATGCCAAAGCTGAGGATTATCCACTTTACTGGAGAATCTAATTTAAAAAAATGCGTCGACGAATACAACGAATCGGCGGCTACATATATTGACAGGGTAAAGCCGCTGGGGTTTAGCAGTGATTATTTTATGTACAGCGGGGCGGCGGACTTGGTTGTCGCACGGGCCGGTGCCACTACAATTGCCGAGCTGGCACTACAAAAAAAAGCCGTGCTACTGATTCCAGCAGAACACTTAACGGGAGGGCACCAGATCAAAAATGCCCAAATTCTCGAAGAGGCAGAGGCCGCGAAAATTGTCAGTTCGAATATAACGCCTGAAGAACTCCGAATCCAAATAACCCTACTACTGAAGGATGCTTCCAAACGCCGCAAGTTAGCAGACAACCTCGGTATGATGGCGAAAGCCGATGCGGCAAGCGAGCTAGCGAGAATAATTATCGCGTCCGCTGCCAGGGAGAAGTCTCCGAGCGATGATGAATAAACGCTCTCGGGTCTCAAAACGGCCTATCGAGCCAAAGACTCCAACTTTGAGCTACTATCGCTCGGGACAGCCTCGATCAGAAAGCCCTTTCAGGAAGAAAAAACAACCACGGCCATCTCGCTCCATCGGGAAAATTATGGACGTGGCGATATTTTGCGCGGTTATTATCTTGGTAGTTTTGGTTCTGCTTGTCAGAGGGCAACCAAAAATCAATATAAGTAGGGACTACTATAACCGGGCGACAATGTACACAGCTGCTATCAATAGCGGCTTTAGCTCTGCACAAAATCGAAACAAACTGACCTTTAACGAAAGAGCGATTTTGGAGAAGCTAGAGAAGGAATTCCCCGAAATTGTTGGAGGCAGTGTCAACCTGCCGATACTTGGCCAGACGCCATCCATAAGACTAGATGTATCGGGCCCTAGTCTGGCATTGGTGAACCACGGAGTTTCGTACGTCGTGGATGAACGGGGAACTGTCATTGGACCACGCTCTGAGTGGCCTGATTTATCAAGGCTACCTAGGGTTGTCGATAGCAGCGGCCTCCAGGCAGAAACAGGCAAACAAATTCTGGCTGCCAACGAAGTCGCATTCATAAAAACCGTTCTTGCCCAATATGATAGGGCTAATATCCCGATAGAGGCAATTAGCTTGCCAGGAACGCCTCAAGAGCTAGACGTAAAACCTCGCGATAGAAAATACACCATAAAATTTAATACCGCAAGCGACGGATTAGTTCAAATTGGCCGGTCACTGGCGGCGCGCAAGCAATTTGATAAACAAGCAAAACAACCTTCTCAGTATTTAGATGTAAGGGTCGACGGCAAGATATATTACCGCTGATTTTTAATATAGTAGTGGGTTTTTTTCACTAGCCCAGTTTTTTTCGCTCCGCCGGAGGATTGTTTTGAATACCGAACCATCCGACCGTGCTCGATACAAATGCGAGGCCGGCAACCATGATCATACCTACACGAAAACCGTCTTTGGATGATTGAACTTGGCTAGAATCCGTCTGATTAACACCGAGAGGAACGGCCGACTTATCACTAACATTGGCAAAGAATACCACTGATATCACCATCCCGATAATTGCTACAGTCGTCAAGCTTCCCAAGCGCGAAACCGTATTATTGACACCCGATGCTATGCCGGCGTAAGACGCCGGAACAGCCTTTAAGGCGGCGGCCGTTATCGGTGCTACCAGCATGGCCAAACCTAATGAAAATGCCACGAGGCCTAGCCCGCCCAGTAGCCACGCGTCATTCTTTGAATCAATGAATGAGAATATTAGAGCGCCAAACCCTATCAGAGCCGGCCCGACGGTAAGTAATAGCCGTGGGCCAATGCTGTCGGTCCTGGCTCCAAAGAAAGGCGCCAGGATTATTAAAACAATGCTCGTTGGAATTAAGAACAGGCTAGAAGTGATAGGTGATAATCCGAGGAATTGAAGATAAAGTGTAAAGTAAACAAAAATTCCGTAAAGAGCGCCATAAATTAAGAATGTCTCTAGATTCGAAAAGCTAAAGTTTCGAATTTTAAACAATTTGAGCGGGAGTAGGGGATTGCTTTGTCTGATCTCGACCGCGAAGAACGCCGCCAGGCCCAGCAACCCGGCAAATAGAGCCCACAAGAGTCCACTAAAGCCAGATTTGGCGCCCTGGACCAAGAAATAGGTTAATAAGCCAAAGCTGAAGGCTATTAATAGAGAGCCATAAATATCAAGCGGCTTGGCTTTTACGGCCTTGGGTTCGTCCGGAACTGCTCTTTTTGCCCAGTATAGAACCAAAGCAGCCAAGGGAAGATTGATGTAAAAAATCCAACGCCACGAAGCCCACTGGGTAAGTGCTCCACCGAGCGGCGGAGCTATTATTGTCGATACACTAGTCAAGGATGTCCAAAGCCCAACAGCTTTACCAGCCTGGTCTGCGTAAACACTGCGCAGCCAAGCCAAGCTGTTGGTTGTTACGAAAGCACCACAGACCCCTTGAAGAGTCCTTGCAGCGATTAGCCAAAATCCGTCAGGTGCCACCCCGGCTAGAGCTGATGCCAGCGCAAATCCAATTATCCCTCTCACAAACACGTAGCGGTGGCCTAGCCGATCTCCGAGCGCGCCACCTACGAGGTATAGGGCGGCGAGAGCCAGTGAATATGATAAAAATATCCACTGTTCTCCGCTTAGTCCCAAGCCAAGTGATTTCTGAATAGTCGGCATGGCAACTATCACAGCCGTGGCGTCTATAAAGGCCAGGGAAGAACCTAGAGCCGTCGCCGCAAGCGTGAACTGCTTCTGAGTAAGCATCATTGATGTTTAGTATAGCCTTTAACAAAAACTGACGCACCTATCGATGCCCTACACTAGTTCGTATTTTGTTCAGGATAGCGACCTCAAGTCAATATTGAGAATGCTTACTATTATACTAAATAGGGAATTGTCAAATATTTGATGGCCGTAAGCAAGGCAGGGGAAAAACATATAAATATATCAATATAGCGAAAGTCAAATACCGGATTGCCGGGTTGTGGATAACTTAATCAAATTGATAAAACCGGTTTGTAGTCGGGTATCTAATTACAGCTATGATTGTCATTCGTATCCCAAGCGATAGGTTAAATTGCTTTGACTGTGCATGCACTCGCCGTATCTCCCCTAACAGGGGGGTACTGCTTATCATTAATTCACCAATATAATACGTCGTAAAATATACATTGTGCGACATTGTCATTGTCTGCCAATCCAGCGTTCCCTACACCCCTTTTGGCTCCTGTGTATATTATTTTGTTTATTAATTTTCTGTAATTAGCGCCTACCCTTCGTCTAGCTCGCTATTTTCATACAGCTTCACTTAATTGCCTTACCAGTTAATGTTCGTAAAATGTACGGTATATAAATAATAACAATTAACGTAAACGGATAACCTGTTCTGAGTCAGATGTTTTAACCGTTGGTTGTTTGTGGTTATTATGAGTAGGTTGCGTATTTTGACCATTGCGGCTACGTGAGCGTCGGCGTCGGCGTCGCTTAGATGGCCTATTATCCGTCTGGTTATCAAGCGGGGTCACCAACTTGGCAGCGACCCTACCAATTTTTGCCGGAGTCCTGTGAGGGTTTGAACCGCTGGGCGGCTTTTGGGTCTGAACGATTGGTTTAGGAACTTGTTGCTTAGGCTGAGCCGCCCCCTTTAGCTCAATCTTGTTGGCCGCAGCGTGAATTACGGCTTCTATGGCTGAGCGTGGTTGAGCGTGCCGCTGACGCGACAGTTCGGCTATGTGGGTGCTTAGGTCAGTACCCGGCTCTGGCAAATTAAGTGTTTTGGCTGAAAAGGCCGGTGCTTTCTCGCCATCTATTGTCATGCTAATAACGAAGTAACGATTATGTTGTTGGATTAAGTCGGGTGACTCGAACTGCGGTTCGAAATATTTCTGCAAGAAAGGCGAATCGTCCGGACTAACTCTGAAACTCATGATAGTGCCGACATTGCCAAAGACCGCGTCACGAACGGGCTGATCCATTTGTGAAATGTATTGGTTGGCGATTGTCAGGTTTAAAGCGTATTTACGAGCCTCGCTGAGTATTACGGCAAAACTGTCGGTCGCGAAATTCTGGAATTCGTCTACGTATAAGTAAAATTGCCGACGTTCAGGTTCAGGCACGTCGGCCCGGCTCATTGCCGCCAGCTGTATTTTTGTAACCATCATGGCGCCAAGTACAGCCGCGTTATCCTCGCCGATTAAACCGCGGCTAAGGTTGACTATCAATATTTTTCCTTCATCCATGATTTTACGGATATTGAAGGTACTTTTCGGCTGGCCAATGATATTTCTAACCATTGGATTAGCCGTGAATGCGCCGACTTTGTTAAGCACTGGCGCAACGGCCTCAGTAGCAAACTTGTCATTCCAGCTAGCGAACTCATTTACCCAAAAGTTGCGTACTACTGGGTCGGTGATGTGGCTGATAACTCCTTCTCGGAACTTCTTTTCGGTGAGCATACGAGTTATATCAAGTAGCGTTGAATCCGGGTAATCTAGAAGCGCCAGAAGTGTGTATCGCAAAATATATTCAAGCCTCGGCCCCCAGCTGTCGGCAAAAAGCCGCTTTAGAACCCCGACTAGTTCTGAGCTTATGTGTCCCTTCAATGTTGGATCAATGACCTCAAGCGGGTTAAATCCGATAGGGTAATCTCGGTCAGCCGGGTTGAAATAGACAACGTCATCGACGCGCCTCTCCGGTATGAAGCGCAATACGTGTTGTGCATAATCTCCGTGCGGGTCTATAACTGCAAACCCCTGGTCCCAGTAGATGTCGGACAACGTCAAAAGCTCCAAGGCCCCGGATTTACCAGTCCCGGTCTGCCCCAATATGTAGATATGCCGACCTCTGTCTCCGCGGTATATGCCAAATACCGTATTGTCTCCGCGGAAATTCGTTACACCGAACAAACTGATATCAGTCTCTTTAGATATTGCCTGGATAGGTACGTTGGACGGCGGTTCGGCAGTCTTAACAGTAGCCCAAACAATATTAGGCGTTTCAACTGTCGTATGCGGCAAATGGAACAAACTGGCCAGCTCTTCTATGTTCAGAATGTACCCTTGGTCAATAAAAAAACGCGTTTGATACTCGAGTTGTTTATCTCTGTTAAATGTACCTTTGGTGGCTTGAAAACCGTTCAAGTTTGTAGTGTTGAACTGCTTGAAAGCGCCAATCAAAGCCTGCATGCGTAAGCGGGCCGTGCGCTGATCGTGTCCGGCATAAAGCAGGCGTATTTTGACCTGATAGCCCAGTTTTGTGCTCTTTTCCTCAATGGCACTTATACGGCTTTTGTCTCGCTCCGATAGCTCTGGCTCGGCTTTGTTGGTGTCGGACGTTGATGGCGGTCTGGCCAAAGCGGCGAATGCCTGGGCGGCGTAACTTACTATTTCCCCGCCCCCGACTCCCTGGCGATTTCGAATTCGCGCCACGGTCTTAGTGCTTTTCCTGTGCCAGTTATCGGGAATTGGCCTGGCCATTATCTGTATCCACATTTCCTCGTCTTCTTTGTCAAGCTTTGCCAGCGTCGCGGTAATAGCCGCCAGTGGGTCTACTTCAAAGCTGGGAAATGTTTTGATTGGCAGCGTCTCATTGTCTGAAAGCTCGAGTTCGTTGCTATGGATAACTGTTTGATGGAGTCGCCTGTCGGAATAATCCTCCTCCTGCTCGTAAATATGCGCCGTTGGGTATTGGGCGTATATCTGCCCCTCAACGAAGGCTTGCAGGTGTTTGGGCGTCCAGATATAGAACCGGATGCGTTGGCCTATGGCAGCGACCTCCATACTAATATGCTCTTGTAGCGTGCCCGAGGTGCGTAGCTCTCGCTTAGAGCGCAGAATACCGTGCAGAGCCGCCAACATCTGCTCAGCCGCTAGCTCTTTCTTGTCGTTAGTACGGGGTACCTCCAGCATTAATAAGCAATGCTCGTGAGCCACCTTAACCATTTTTTTACTACTAAGTATTCCCATGTCTCTAGTGTTTAATTATAAACCATGGCGAACACCTTAGTAGCCGGGATCATATCTGGAAACTAGCGAAAGACTTTGATTACGAGTTATTCTGCCAAGTCGTACGTCGCTTTGGCGACACGTTTGAATTGCGGTTTACCCTGCAGGTTGAGCAAGATGGTCGTTTCTTTTACCTGTCGGCTTTTAAGGACTCTTCGAACTATCTCGTCTCGATGAAGCGGCCCGCCTTCTTTTCTCAACACTTCACTAATCACATCAGCTACTGTTCCTTGTTTGTAACCCCATTCTTTCAGGGCGTATATCCCCCGCCCTATCAGTACAAACCGGCCGTCTTTTATGAGTTCATTGTGAATGGCTTGGGTAGTAACGTCCTTGCGTTTAAACTCACTCTTTTTAATCGCGCTGGCAATTTCCGAAAAATGCATCGGTTTTTTATTGTCGTGGAGTATGACATATATCTTGTCTCGGATGTTTTTAGGATTAACCATCGGCCACTTGACAAGGCCCCATCTGCCATGAAGATTAGCAACGTTCTTGGATATGCTGGCAAGAGCTTCGACATGAGCATTGTCACTATCGCCGACTTCTTTGGAAATTGTAGCGATATCCGTTGGCCGGTCTATCTTCTTTATGGCGTCGATAATCTTGTCTACTTGCTCACGGATCTTCTTTTCACTGTGAGCGGCCTCAAGTCCAATGGCATGGAAAAAATGGTCACTCTCATCAACTACAGCAATTGCCGGGCTTAAATGACCCAAAAAAGCTATTCTCGACTGGCTTAGTTTGGCGTCGCCGTTCGCAAGTTTGGGCGCTATTTCACTGGTCCTGGCAAGGTTACCGGTCTTTTTTAGCTGCGCGCCTACATCACTCTCGACAGTTTTTATATGCGGTAGGTCGCCAGCGCCGGCTTTTAACTTCGTAATAACGGACTTCTCAAGCTGTCGGACTCGTTCACGGGTTATGCCCAGTAGCTCGCCGATTTGCTCTAAGGTTTCCTTTCGGTCAAAAAGACCGAAACGACGCGAAATTATCTCTCGTTCGCGCTCACGCTCAATAGTATTCAAAACATCGCGAACGATGTTCTCTAGATCAAGAGTTGCGGTTGATTCTGCTTCTTCCATTCCTACGCTTTCACCTTACAATTGGCGGACAATCGTACTATTATATAACGAAAATTTTTAAATGTCAAAACACCTTAGCTAATATTATTTTAGCATCTATTAGACTTATCCGCCAATCCGTTTACGTTTAAATTACTACAATAAGACTTTGTCAAAGAGGAAAATATGTGGAAAAATGCTTATATTTAAGATAACGCCCCTTATTTATTGGCCTTAGCTTTTTTCTTTTTAAGTATTTCAGTAGCCTCGGCCTCGCTTAACTTGGCACCATCTATATTTTTTGGAATACGGGCATTACTCTTCCCGTCTGTTACGTATGGACCATATGGCCCTTTAAGTATCTTGATTTTTCCAAAATCGGCAATTTGTTTCTCTTTGTCCTTTTTGACTTTTTCGCTCAATAGCCGCCTAGCCTCCTCTTCAGATATGTGAAGTGGATCATGCCCCTTGATTGACGTATACTCCGAGCCTACTTTTATGTAGGGTCCATAGCGTCCGACGTCAGCGATAATCTCTAGTCCGTCTGTTGTCTTGCCCACTTCTCTAGGCAGATTAAACATCGGCAAAGCCGCATCTAAGGTAACGTTGTCTAAGCCGAACCCTTCTGGCAACGGTGCAAATTTTGGCTTTGGAGCCTCTTTATCTTTGCGCTCAGGGGTATCGCCCATCTGTAAGACTGGCCCGAAGCGCCCATAGCGCACAATAACCAGCTGGCCACTTGATGGGTCCTTCCCAAGCTCCCGGACTTGCAATGTCTCTTTACGACTAGCGCTACTCGACTTATCAATTAGTGGGTGAAAGTGCTCGTAAAAGTCTTTTATGGTTTCCTGCCAGCGGTTTTTACCTTCGGCGATATCATCGAAATTATCTTCTGCTCGGGCTGTAAAATCATAATCAATAACACTGGCAAAATACTTCATCAAAAAGTCGGTTACGATATCCGCTAACTGAGTTGGTATTAATTTATTTCGATCAGCGCCAACAACCACGGGCATCTCTTGCTTGCTCAGTTTTCCGCCAGAAAGCCGTATCTGTTGAACCAGCTTTTCCTCGCCTTCTATATCTTTTTTCTCTATGTAGCCTCTGTCCTGGATAGTGCCGATGGTTGGGGCGTATGTACTCGGGCGGCCGATTCCTAGCTCTTCGAGCTTTCTGACTAGCGATGCCTCGCTGTAACGCGGCTGGGACCGGCTGTACCCCTCTGTTGCTATAGCCTCACTCAAGTCTAGTTTTTCGCCGACGGATACTTCTGGGAGTATCTGATCATCTTTACTGCCGCCATAAACCTTAAAGAAACCATCGAAATGCAGAACCTCGCCGCGGGATAAAAATAGCCTTTTGCTGTTGCTGATTGAGATTTGAATATCCGTGCGTTCTATGACGGCCGCTGCCATTTGTGACGCAACGGTCCGCCGCCAGATAAGCCCGTAAAGCTTTTGCTGCTGTGAATCTCTGCCGGCTTTAGTGGTACTAAAGTTTGAAGGGCGAATGGCCTCGTGTGCCTCCTGGGCCCCCTGGGTCCGTGTCTTATATTGGCGGCTATCGGCGTATTTTTCGCCATAATTTTTAATAATGTATTTGCTAGCAGCTGAAATCGCCAACTCTGACAGATGAGTACTGTCGGTTCGCATATAGGTTATATGACCGTTTTCATAAAGTTTTTGAGCTAGAACCATAGTCTGGCGTACGGAGTAACCCAGCTTTCTGGAAGCCTCTTGTTGGAGTGTGCTAGTAGTGAAAGGCGGCGAGGGTGTGCGCTTGCCGGGCTTTTGCTCTAAGTTTGCCACTTCGAATTTAGAGCTGCTGCAGTGTTCCAAGAACTTTTCAGCGGCTGCTCCATCGGCTAACTTTTCATCAAGTTCTGCCTCGAGCGTGCCCTTTTTGGTCTTGAATGAGCCGGTAAGCTTGAATGAACTTTCTGCCTCGTGGGCCGAAATTTCTCTTTCTCTTTCTACAATTAAGCGTACAGCTACACTCTGGACCCTACCGGCGCTCAATCCCGCGCGTACTTTCTTCCAAAGGACCGGACTAAGTTCGTAACCAACCAATCTGTCGAGTACTCGCCTGGCCTGCTGGGCGTCGACTAGGTTGGCGTCGATATGCCGAGGTTTCTCAATCGCTTTCATAACGGCCGTTTTGGTAATTTCATGAAAAACTATCCGATTAGTCTTGCCAGGTTCAAGCCCAAGGATATAGCAAACATGCCAAGCAATGGCTTCACCTTCTCTGTCTTCATCGCTGGCCAGCCAAACAACCTTGCCCTTGGCTGCTTTCTTGAGTTTGGCGGCTACTTGCTTCTTGTCTGGGCTTATTTCATATTTCGGTTCGAAATTTTTTTCAAGGTCGACACCAAGCTCTTTTTTCGGCAGGTCTCGCAAGTGGCCAAACGTGCTCTCGACCTCATAGTCAGAACCCAAAAAGGAGGCCAGCGTACGGGCTTTGGCCGGGCTTTCGACAATCACAAGGTTTTTTGCCATATGCTTGCCAGCATAGCAAGTAGGGCTTAGTCGTCAAGGCTAATCTAACGTGCTACAGTCCACTGGCCGCCGCCAAGCGGACGAATACTCCCCTTGAGCTCAAGAGCAGTTAGTGTACTGCTAAATTCACTCACCGTAAGACTAGAAGAGGCTGCCAACTCCTCCTGGGAGTTAATGCCATTTGCTATCAGCTCAATTATTTGTCTCTCTTCCGGGCTACCAGTGTTTAATGGAGCAGGATTGGTTTTTCCTTTGTCTAGCCCTAACTCAAAGATGACATCATCAATTGTTGTCAGCGGTACGGCGCCGCTCTTGATTAGATTATTGCAGCCCTCACTTAAGCGGTTATTTATGTTTCCTGGCACAGCCATTACCGTTTTACCCTGCTCCAGAGCGAAGCGAGCTGTATGGAGGCTGCCGCTATTGACTGCCGCCTCTGGGATGATTACGACATCTGCCAGAGCACTAACCAACCGATTCCGGGCGATAAAGTTTTCTTTGTATATAGTGTCGGTGTCGCGATACTCGCTAAGTAGCAGTCCGCCGCCCTCAACTATCTTAGACGCGAGGGCGCCGTGCGCCGCCGGATATATCTTTGAAAGCGGTGATGGCAATACTGCTATAGTCTGGCCGCCGGCTTTTATCGCGGCTTGATGGGCACAAGCGTCTATGCCGTAAGCAAGCCCACTGATGATAACTACCCCTTCCTCGACCAACTGCGTAGTTATATCGTTTGTGACACTGCGGCCATAGGCAGTTGCCTTGCGGCTACCAACAATTGCTACTCGAGGCCGCTTCAGAAGATGGCTCAAATTTACACCGAGCGTAAATATTTGGACCGGCGGCCTTGCTATCTGGCCCAGGAGCTGTGGGAAATCTTGGTCTTTAAGCTTAAGTTCATTGACATTCATACAGCAATATTTTGAAGTATTGACACCAAACCATTTTTTTGCTAAAATTGCAACCCGTAAGCGTTATTTACCGCTTATAGCACCTTATACCCCCAAGTTCTAACTTCGCTACTATTAGCGAAACGTTAGATTGTCCAAGATTCAGTGAGTTGTTACCCTCCACTTACTGGGCTGTCCCATCCTTGTTTCTTAGTATATTAGCGGGCGCCGGCCTTAGGCAATTGCTTAAGCTAGGAATCAGCGACGGGATAGTCTTCTTGGGCAAACTAACCCCTTTAACTACACTCCCCGTTCAATGTGGGTAGGTATGCGTACTCACGTACGCGTTCTCGCCGGCTTGCCGGCGAGGCGGCACTAGACTTTAGCTTTTTGCTGGTTTTTAGATCGCTTTGCCAACGGTGGGTTGAAGGGTGTATTTACGGGACGAGCAGGTCTCGCCCCCTGAAAGAGCTTCCAGCGGTGCCCACCCCCTCTGGAGGCTCTTTTAGTGCCATCGCCGATATTAAATTTATAAGCTAAAGAACGCTACGTGTATCTGCCGATAGTCCTGCGGAGAATACAAACTCGGTAATAAGAGAGTTAGTTTCGCGCAGAATTCTTGGCAATTTCTCCCGCTCCTGCTTTGTGAACTTAGCTAGTACGAATTTGGCGGGACTGGCACCTTCTGAGTTAGGCGAGCCAACGCCGATACGCAAACGCCCGAAATCGTCACCAATGTGCTCGATAAGTGACTTTACTCCGTTGTGCCCTGCATCTGAGCCTCCGGTCCTGCTTCTTATTTGTCCAAACGGCACAGCTAGTTCGTCATAGACAGCCAAAGTCTGAGGATTATAGACGCGGTTAAAGTGCTGAGTTGCCTGAGCCGCATTGCCGCTTAGGTTCATAAAAGTTGTTGGCTTGCATAGTACAACTCGTCTCCCACCTAGGGTATTCGCGCTAACATGGCACAATAAATCTTTTTTCTGGCTCCACTTAGGAAAATCATTAGCAAGTGCAAAGTTATCTAAAGCCGCGAAGCCTATATTGTGGCGCGTGCCATCGTAGCTTTTGCCGGGGTTACCGAGCCCGATTATCAGAAATGTTCTGGTTGCACTGATAGTATAGAGTGGCTGAGCGTCGGCTATAAGCGGTTTTTTTTGGAATAGCGCCATTTGTATATTCTATGCCTATTTTTTGTTAATAAACCAAAATTTTAAAGGTGTGCCGATTAGCGGCCATCTCTCGCGGAATTGACGCTCTAAATAGCGTCGGTAACTGAAGTGAAGCAAATTGGTATAAGCGCCGAATATCTTGAAGCTTGGCATGTCAATATCTTCCTCCTGCACCATATAGTTGAGTCTCGGCTGACCACCGCGCTTCATTGGCGGTTCATGGCTATCAACGGCTTCCCTTAGCCACCGATTAAGCTCTGCCGTTTTAAATCTCTGCGACCTCGCATCAGAGATTTCAAGCACCAAATCGAAAATTTTTGCGACGTTGTGCCCGGTTAAAGCGCTAGTAAAAATAAGCGGAGCCCACGGTGTGAATGGGAAAGCTGATTTAATGCGCGAGGACATGGATTCTCGGACTACTTCTTCGGGAGCAACATCCCATTTATTAACGACAATCACTAGACCCCTGCCGGCTTCCTTGATCATGCCAGCGATTTTTTGGTCTAGCTGGGTGGCGGGTTCACTGGCGTCGAGAATCAGAAGACTGATGTCCGATTCGTCAATTGCTCTTAGTGAGCGTAGGACACTAAATTTTTCTACGCCTGCAACAATTTTGCCGCTGCGCCTAATCCCCGCGGTGTCGGCCATTTCTATCCGTCGATTGTGATAAGTAATTGTCTGGCGGTTAACATCCCGGGTTGTGCCGGACGTCTCCGAGACTAGCGCCTGTTGTTTGGCCGCCAAGCAGTTAAACAGCGACGATTTACCGACATTCGGCCGGCCCAGTATACTTAAGGCTATCTTGCCATCGTCTGGGTCGATTCTAAATTTGGGTAAGCTAGACGACAACTCTTCCAGAAGTTCTGCGATACCGGTTCTCTGTGTCGAGCTCGTCGCCATAATATTTGCTATACCGAGCTTCTTCCAGTTGGCTAAATCCACACCTCGCCCCTGGTCAATCTTATTGACTACAAGCAGCACTGGTTTACGGCTTTTTAGTGCCATAGTAGCGACTCGGCGGTCACCTTCGGTTACTTGCACACCGGCTTCTACGACGACGATGATAACATTCGCACTGGCACTGGCTTCAGCGATTTGCTCCTGAATACTGAGCTCGAAATCGTCCTCGGCGGTTTTAATACCGGCGGTATCGACTAACCAAAAGTCATGCTCATCAAAGCTTACTTTAGCGGTCACTTTATCTCGAGTGGTACCTGCCTCTTTGGCAACTATAGCTTCTCGCCTGCCGATGAGCGAATTAAATAGCGAAGACTTGCCGACGTTAGCCCTACCGACGATAGCAACTATAGGAGCAGATTTACCCATAACCCCTAAATTATAACTTGGGATAACCAAAACACCCCGCAAAAGCGGGGTGTTTCATGCTCAAGTATTATTTCTTGGCTATTTACTATACGCCGGGAGCCGGGGGCATAGTTGTCCCCATATCAGGCTTAGGTTCCTCGGCCGGAGGTTGAGGTCCGGGTTCGGCTGGCGGAGTTGTTGGCATAGGATCCGGTTGCGGCATGCCTCCGTCGCTAGCTGGAGGCATCGAGCTGCCACCTGTCGTAGTCTCAGCTGGTGCTGAGGCTGCAAAGCTATTAACCTGGTCGTTTACTACGGTCTTTTCTTGGTCAGAGCTCATTTGGCCGCCCGCGGGTGCCGGCGCGCCGCTATCTCCACTTGGCATACTAGCACCACCTGAACCGTCGGTTGGGGGCATAGTTGGTGAATTTTTAGTGTCGTCTTGCATGGATTGCTCGCTTCCTTTCTTGTTACTTGACGTTATTTCCTCTTGTAGCTGAGCGTTCTGCGCCTCAGTTGGCGGTTTTGCCTGGCCGTCCGGCGGCATAACTTCGCGAACTGCGCGCACAAAATCTTCTAATGTTACTTGAGATTTCACTAAGTATTTTACCACGCCCAATTTTTCTCCGCGAGCGCGGTCTTCGGCTTGGCCAAGGGCCGTCATAAGTACCACTTTAGTGTCGGCCATGCCCGGTGAAGAACGCATAGTCTCCAGCATCTCAAAGCCGGAGAGCTTGGGCATCATAACATCGGCAATTATTAGACTGGGCTTCTCTTTGGTAGCTACTACTAATGCCTCTTCGCCGTCACCGGCAGTCACTGTATCGTACCCTTCAGCCAACAGTCGCATTTCGAATATCTCTCGAAGGTTATTGTCGTCTTCAACTAATAGTACTTTAGCCATATATATCTATCGTGCTTACGTTCTTATCATTGTAACAAAAACCTTAAGTGTTACCCAATGGACTTAGCGGGGCGGACTCAGACTTTTGCATCTCTAGTGCTTGAGCCGACGATAGCCGTGGTAAGTTGATAAAAAAGGTACTGCCATTATTGGCTTGGCTTTCTACCCAGATGCGGCCATTGTACATCTCCACCACCTTTTTACTTATAAACAGGCCCAGGCCGGTGCCGCCAATTGTTCGCGTCATGGAGTTATCAACCCGGTAGAATTTTTGAAACAGGTGGGGTATGTCTTCCTCGGGCACGCCCATACCGGTGTCGCGTACCTGTACCTGTACTATCGATGTATCACCCGTCAATACCAACGTTACGCTGCCCTCCATGGTGTACTTAATTGCATTATCAACCAGATTTTGCAGCACCTCGCGGATACGGTTAGGATCTACGTGTATGTAAAACAGCGGCCGGACTACATTATGGGCCGCTCCTGACGCTTCGTTGGCGTTTACCACAAACTTCAGCTCTAGGCCTTTATTCTGGGCACTGAAGCGCGATGCATCGGTTATCTCTTCGAGCACCTCTCCGAGCTCGATTACTTTGGGGAAGCTAGTCAAACGGCCGTCCTCGGCCCGAGAACTGGTCAAGAGATCGGCGAACAGTTCGCTGAGGTGTTTTGTCGCCATATGAGCTTTTTGCAACAAATTGCGCGTTCGCTCATCAATTTTCGCTACTCTCGGGTTTAGAGCTAGAGACAAATAACCCTCAATTGCGGCTATGGGAGTGCGCATCTCGTGGCTGGCGGTACTAATAAATTCCGAACGGCGGTTTTCCTCTAATTTTTCAGAGGTGATATCGCGAAAGACGCCAATGACTCCTGTAGCCATACTGTTAATGTCTTCAACTACTGGTGAGACAATCAGTGAAATGGGCACGAGCTTTCCAGCCTTGGTACTCAACAAGCCCTTGCTGTCTCTAATGGTCGAGTGTGTAAGTAGTGCTTGCGTGAAGGGGTGGCGATCAGGTGAATAGGCGTGCCCGCGTTCGTCCGAAATAGTAATTACGCTGCGATAATCCAAACCTACGGCTTCCTCAGCCGTCCAACCGCTTATCGAGCTGGCGGCCGGGCTAAACGTATGTATAGTATTGTCCTGGCTTACTACCACTACACCGTCGACTATGGCGCTAAGAAGGAACTCGGTGTTTAGTTCCTGACCCTTGCCCGATTTGCGTTTACCGCCGAAAAGCAAAGCTAGCGAGCCCTCCGCCGGCTGCCGTTATATGATTTGTGTTTTTGCTTGCCCACCTATGACTTCTTATTTACCTGCTTATGTTTACCATTACATTATCTGTTTTAAATGTAGAAAATTCAATCCGCCCGGTTGCACAGCAGTTCGAAATAGCGCGTACTGCCAAAGGGAATCTTCTGCTTAACGATTGCTTTGGCCGCTAAGCTACTGGCGTAGGTTACCGTGAATTCGCCAAATTGGTGGTTGATTTCGTCCACGGCCTGGGTCAACCAAACCTCCCTGTTGACGTCTTCCAGGAGGCTTATCTGGCTAGTGTTTGAGGGCTCCAAGCCGTAGCATGACACGGCTATCATCCTGACCCAATCGTCGCGCGGCCGGCGGTTAAATAACAGGGTCGCTCGCCGGTGTACCTCAGCGTTTGAAAAAAAGCTGCTCTTAAACATCCGTCGCTCATTCCAGGAGTCGCCGCCGGCGTACATAAGATAAACAGCCACGCCTCTAGCGCACAAGCCCTTGTAGCGTAGCTTTACAGCTGTGGTTTCGCAAAGATAGGCCAGCCTGGAGCGTAGTAGCTCGTCTGATGGCCGCATCTCGTCTAACACGTACTGCCGGCCAACGGTTTTGGTAGCCCACTGGTGGTTGTCGACTTCATGGCCGCGCAGCCGTTGGTACCAATCGTCACCGGCGATACTTTTAAATACCTGACGCTTGAGTAGCTCTGAAGGCGCGTCCAAAAATTCCAGCGGCGTGTAAATGCCGCAGGCATTGAGACGTGCCTGATTACGCTCAGCTATGCCGGACAGATCTGTAAGCTGTAATCCGGACAGCACTTCTCGAAGGTTTTTATGGGTAATAACGTCCAGGCCATCGGGTTTATGCAATGAGGCCGCCTGTTTGGCTAAAAAGCGATTGGGAGCAATGCCGATGTTGCAGCTCATCCACTCGCCCACCTCGGTTCTTAGGCGGCGTTTTATCTCGTGGCCGATGACCGTCAGGGGGCGCCGATTGAGCGTTTCGCGAGTACCACCAAAGTCGATAATGCCTTCGTCGATACTCTTCATGCTAATGGCCGGTGAATACGAGCGCATGATATCCACCAGTAGCTGGTAAACGTGGTGATATTTGGGCGGGTCGGTCTCGACCAAAATCAAGTCCGGCGCATGTAGCTTAGCTTCAGAGAAGCTCATGCCGACCTTAACACCCAGGGCTTTGGCCTCAATACTGGGGGCCACTACGCAGGCGTTGGGCGTCTTACGATTTGTGACGCCTATAGGCTTGCCGCGTAGCAGCGGCCTAGCCTGCTGTTCTACGGTGGCAAAACAGGAGTTTAGGTCGATGTGGAGTATCTGCGGCGCTTCTTTATTGAGTTGCAGGTGTAAGTTGGGCATAGCTGGCGCCTTGAGACAGATTACTGGTATCGGCTATAGATACCAGCGTCCAGGTAAGAGCCGCGGCGTCAAACTCTAGCCGGTAGTCGGCATTGCCATCGGTCATGTCAAAGACGTGTATCATTCGCTGTCCTTTTTTGGTTGGGTGTCGCAGGCCTGTCTGGCTGAACTCGATGACTTTGCCTCGGTACTCCATCCTTTTAGGAAAGCACTTTAATCGCCTGAGCCCGCTTTTAAAGTAATAGGCTACGATACTGACCTCTTTGTTGATTGTTACTGAATTTTCCATTTTTTAATTCCTCCCGCTGAATTTTCAAGTTAATTAAAAGAGAGCCGATTCATCTGTAGCTCAGATGTCAGCAGACGGATTTTACGCCCCGCTACCGGTTGAGATTGGTGACCGTCTATCACTTTTCCGTGACCGGGAGCTAGATATGTTTTGGGTTCGGCAGGGACCGGAGTTTACCGCCCGAAGATTAGTCTGTGAGGAGGAATCTTAGCGAAGCCCTCACATGGCTAACTCAATTTTACGCCAAGTCGCTTGAGCTTGGCAACAAAATTATAAAAATGGTGATCCCGAGGGGAGTCGAGTCATTCTGCGCCTGCGGCAAAATTATTACATAATTGCGCAAGGCGACCAAGCAAGGAAAACTCAAGCAGCCACTGGTTGCTCTCGCCCCTGTTACTTAAGTATTTTGTATGCTATCATTTTTCAGCGATAAAACACCTGACGGGGCCTCATCGTCTAGCGGCTAGGACACCGGGTTCTCATCCCGGCAACCGGGGTTCGATTCCCCGTGAGGTCACCAGGTGTTTTTTATTATTGTGAAGCCGGAGATGGTGGCGTGGCCGGCGGCTTTATAATTTTATAAGACACCATATTTGAGGCTCCGACGGCCACCAGCCAAGTCTGCCCGGGGTCAAGTAATATCGGTTTGCCCTTGGAATCGGTGAAGCTTAATTGTGTGGCGCGGTTTTTCTTGTGCCAGACGGCTTTTGTGACCCCTCCATCTTGGAAGATGAAGGCCGTACCCTTGCCCGAGGTGCCATATTCGCTGTGGTGGCCGTCAGATTCGATGCCATACGGCATAACCATTGCTATAAGAACCTTGGGGTGGAGTTGGACTGGGTGCTTGTCGTTAGCCGAGCGGATAATTAGGTGTTTTTGGCCGCCTTCATAACGTAGGTAATTGTTGCTCTTGGCATCGTATACATAACGTGAATTAAAATAGTAGCTGGCAATATTTATATTAATAGCCTTAACCGTCGGCGTTGCTAAAGGCGCTTCTTTGGCTTTGCGCGGCCAGGAAACGAATTTACTGTGCTTGTAGCCCTTCTTTTTATTGAGCGCGTCCAAAAGTTTAAAGCTGGTATAGACATTGTGTGGTGCGGCTCGGCTGGATTCGCGCCAATAATAACCGGAGTTAAAAAACTGGTCCAAGTCTTTGCCGTGCGAGCGTATCTGTTGTAACGCTTCCGGACTGCCGCCGACGTGGGCTATGCCGGCGTCGAAAGGTGTCGCCCAATCAATGTAATACGGCCGCAAGCTACGCACAGGGCCGACGTACTGTGGCTTAGATTCTTGGTAAAGCGTCAAAAAGCGTGTGATGCCTCCTTCTGCGATAGCTTCAAAGACCACGCCGGCTTGTTGGATACCGGACTGCGGGCGGGCGTCCAAGCTGTTCTCTACCATGATGCCGGTAACCGGCCGTGTAGCTAGTACCGGATCAATTTGCACGCCTGTTAGCGGCGAGGCAACGGTCTTTGGCTCTAGCTTGGCTCGTTTCGATATGCTTATCGAAGAGTCGGAATCGGGCCGTGAAATATAATAAAAACCTATAGCCCAAACTGCAAATAATAGTAGTGCCGCAGCTACAACAGCAAAACGCCAGTTTTGGCTGAGGCCCGCCCACCATTTTCTTATACGCACGAAGTGCTTATGCCTATTTGTAGGTTCCGGTGTGTTATCAAGCTCCAGAGTTTCGATATCGTCCGAAGCTTTCCCACTATCATCAGACGCCTCGTTGGGCGTTTTTGAGTCAAGTTTTGGCGGCTTTATATCTTCGAACACTCAAGCTATTTTAGCACGAGCACTATTTAGCGGACGAGAGAGCTTCTGAGGCTTGTTTTAGCCTCATAAGACTCTCTTCCTTACCTAGAACCTCCAAAGTTCCCGCTAGGCCCGGGCTGGCGGCAGACCAAGTAGTTGCCAGCCTGATTATGCCGAATAATACCGCCGGTTTTTCGCCGCTTTGTTCAAGCAACTTATTCAAGCAACCTGACAGCTCTTTGCCGGAAAATCCAGATTGCTCGAGCTCGTTTACCGCATCATCTATAAGCTCGACTAGGCGCGACACTTCTACCTTTGACAGAGCCTTGTCACTTCGTAGCAGCGAAATATCGATAGCCGGCCGATCAAAGAAGAAATTGCTGAGTTCGGGTATCTCAGCGAGGTATTTAAGCCGCTCTTGGAGGAGTGCCAATATTTTTTGCTTAAAATCCTTTGATTTGCCGCTGGCCTTCAGAGGCCAGAAGGATTCCGAGGCCTTATACAGCTCCGCCAAGGGCATCTGTCGGATAAAATGGCCGTTTGTCCATAGCAGCTTACGCTCGTCGAACATGGCTCCGCTCTTTTGGACTCGATTTAGACTAAAATGCTTCACTAGCTCGATAGTGCTGTATATCTCTTGGTCGCTTTCACCATGCCAGCCCAAAGACGCCAGATAACTTACCAAAGCCTCTGGCATAAAGCCCTTCTGCTTGTAATCCAAAACATCGTCCGCGCCGTCTCGTTTTGACAGTTTTTTACGTCCACCGGCGGCCATAACATAAGGTAAAGTTGCAAGTGCTGGCTTGTCGATCCCAAGCGCATCGTATAGATTCAAGAATTTCGGCACCGAAGGCAAGAATTCCTGAGACCGGATAACGTGTGTAATTTTCATCAAGTAATCATCGACAACATGGGCGAAATTATAGGTCGGGAATCCATCGGATTTGATCAAGATGAAATCATCTACTGCTTCAGGCCCGGCGGCTATCTCGCCCATGACCTCGTCTGTCCACTTGTAGCCCCTTGGGTCAGATAGAAAACGCAGTGGCATGCCTTCTTTCCAATCGAGAAGCTTTGTTGGCCGGTGTTCTCGGAACAAAAAAGGCCGTTTCTGATCTATCGCCGTCTGGCGTAATTTTTCTAATTCCTCGGTTGAATACGGGTCGGCGTACGCTCTGCCTGACTCTACTAGTTTCTCGGCCCACTGTTTATAAATATCCAGTCTCTGACTTTGCCTGTATGGGCCGTACTGCCCTGCTTTATCTGGACCCTCGTCCCACTCCAGGCCTAGCCACTTAAGCGAATCTATTATGTGTTTCTCGGAGCTATCGGAGTGGCGGGCTCGGTCTGTGTCTTCAATCCTAAGAATGAATTGCCCGTGGCTTTGCCGGGCTACTAGCCAGGCGAACAAAGCCGTCCGGGCACCGCCAAGGTGCATAAAGCCAGTCGGAGAGGGCGCAAACCGCGTTCTGGCAATCTTCTTCATTGCCCCAAGTATACTATTTGCACCCGGTCAACTACTACAGTTGGCCTAGAGTGAGTCGGCTATCTTGAGCAACTGGTCTGGGCTGAGCTTTGCGCTACCCTTTATAACGTATTTGACGCCGTTGTTGACCCATGCCGCCGAAGTATTCGAGTTATATATATAAATTGTCGTTCCTTTGACTTGCGACGACTGGACTTCACTATTTTTCGGTATTACGTTGTCTTTGAGTGAGGTGCTGTCCAAGCTCGATTTTTCCTGGGTTAGCGTATACGAATCTCCAGCGTAGCCGCCCTTATAAGTTATGCTAACTCCTTCTCCGATGGTTTTAGCCGGGCCGGCGAATTTGTAGCCCGATGGTACGTATGCCGGTATTGATGTTTTGACGTCGGATTTCATAGAAGCAAAAACGGTTGAGAATTGCGGCACATTTCGATAGGCGAAGAATAGGGCCACGGACGAGGTAATCACGGCCAGAACTGCAATTGACGACCATTTTTTTATCCGGCCAGCCTTAGAAAATTTACCCTTGGCCTTTGAGAAGCGTCCTTTGGAAGCCTGTTTATGAGCATCGGCTTTGATAAGGGCTTCGTCGAGCATCCTCTCTAGACGGTGGTGCGAAACACTGGTAATTAAGCTTGGCGAGGCAGTCAGCGCCTTTGTGGGCTCTCTCTTGGGCTCTACCTGGGCCCTTACTACCGGACTAGCCGCTTTTGTTGCCTGTTTTCGTAAATCTAGTGCCTTAGCGCTACGGGGCGCGGCCGGCGGGCCAAAACGCTTAATTGATGAGCTTCTGAAAGTGTTCATGGCTTCGGCAAAACGACGACCGCCGGAGCTTTGCGAGGTTCTGGTCTTGGAAATTCCTATGTCGTGGAGGATTCTTTTTGGTTGCGACGGGCGAGTAACTACACTTCTCATGAGCGTTTTCGAGTGCTGAGTTCGCTGGTGCACTTTTTGCGCCGGCCTAGTTCCCTGCCTCTTAAGAGTGGCATTTTTAGGATTTACAGCAACGACTTTTGTAGCAGATGATCTCAGAGCCGGTACGCTACGGCGAACTCGCCGCAAACCGTCTATTACCGGTGCTCGGGGGTTTAGCTGTTGACCGCTAAACGCGTCGTAACGATTTCCGTTAATTTGGATGACGCTCGAGTTTTTTGCCACTGTGTATTATTGGCCCTCTTATTGGCTTGATACCCAATTATAACATCCGCTTTGAACTGCCTTCAACAGGCCATGTGTATAAACCCAAAGTGTATTTTCAGTTAATATTAAAGTATTCAAGCTAAAATATGCCTATGTTGCAAAAAATAAACCAAGGGGCGTCAAGCTGGACTTCTTAGACCCTAGAAAGCGGCGCGCTCACAATAACCGCCTTGTGCTGGGCTATATTCTAATGGGCGTGGTAATTGCTCTGGGGGCAGTCATATTGGTCTACGGAGCCTATGGCTACGGTATAAATACCAAGACAGGCGATATAATTCAAAACGGCTTAGTGTTTGTCGGCTCTAAGCCGTCAGGTGCTAACGTTTCAATAAATGGCCAACCCCAAGGGTCAAAGACGTCAGCCAGGCTAGTACTGCCAGCCGGCGACTATAACCTAACGCTTAGTAAGAGCGGATACTACAACTGGCAAAGAAAGTTCACTTTGACCGAGCACTCTATTGCCCGATACGTCTACCCCTTCTTGTTCCCCCAAAAACCCAAAGTAAGTACCATAAAGACTTATTCGTCCTCTCCTAGCTTAGTCACTCAAAGCCTGGATAGGCGCTGGCTTTTGGTTCAAGTCCCTTCCACGTCCTCAGTGGGCGTGGTTTTTGACCAATTTGACACGAACTCTCCTAACCAGTTACCGAGGCAGTTGGTTATGCCCCCTACTGTGGTGGCTAATAGCGGAGGTAGCTTCAAGGAGGTGGAATGGTCCTCAGACAATAAGCACGTTTTACTATTGCACCGCTTTGGTAAATCCACTGAATACATCATCTTCAACCGGGATTTACCAGCCGAGTCGATCAACGTCAATAAGCTAATAAAGCAGTCTCTAACCGATGTTAAGCTGCTTAATAAGCAAGTTAACCAGGTTTACGTATTGTCCAAGACGGGCGGAGTTTTGTCGGTTGCCGATTTGTCAAACGGTAAGATCAGTCCAATCTTGCGCCACATCCTGGCTTACAAACCAAGCGGCAAAAACATAATTGGCTATGTCACAGATCAGGCTCCCGCCGGGCAAGCAAAGGCTGAGATCTACGACGGCTCAAAGTCCTACTCCCTTTACCAGTTCGGGCGCGGCACAAACTATCTTATAGATGAAGCCCGGTTCCAAGGGCATTGGTATTATGTTGCCGGCTCCGACTCCGACCCCCGAGTTAATATCTATAAAGATCCTCTAGACAGCTTGAAAAATAGCACCATCACGAGGGCAATCCCTTTGTTATCAATGAACATCAAAGGAGCTGATGTAGCCAACTTCTCGAACAATACCCGTTTCATAGCCGCCGAGAATGGTACCAGTTTTGCCGTATACGACATCGAGACTCAGACCTTTTACCGTTATAAACTGAATATTCACGCTTCATCACTTAAGTGGATGGATGGTCACCGTCTCATCGGTAATGCTAGCGGCCAATTTTTCGTGACCGACTACGACTCGACAAATCAGCACACTCTTACTCCAAGTAGCCTAAAGAGCGGGGGTTTCTTCAATGGCGACTACAATCTAATGTTTACTATCGCTCGGTCAGCCAAGGGCGCCTCACTCCAAATGGTCGATATGCGCACCGGCGCCGATCTGCCGAGCTAGCCCGTTCTTAGCGGTTCATCAGTTGCCAAAAGCGCGACCAAAGGGTTGGTGAGTTACTCGGAATTGTTTTAGAGCTAACTGCCAGCGAGTTTTTGGATGCTGCCACATTGTTCTTTGGGCTAGGGCTTATCTGCTCGGCTGTTATAACCAAACGCCGCAAGCTAGTACCCGGAGGGTCGCAGGTTATTAGTGTTACGGTAGCCGTTTTGTCTGCCGGTCCAAGTACCGATACATCGTTAGGCGAGACTATCTTTTTTTGGTAAACCTGATATGTGTATCGTTTGCCGTCCTTTTCCAAGTAAAAAGTGTCGCCCGGCTCAAGCCGCTTTAACAGTACAAAGGCAAACTTGTAGCGGCCCTTATTAAAGATGTTGTTACTCGAATGGCCAACGATTACCACATTTCCATCCTGGCCCGGTACGGCTGTATCTGCGTAATGGACCACGCCCTTCTCCAGAGCGGCGTCCACTGTCTTTTCGTCGATGGTTTTTACGCCGTAAACTACCGGAATCTCGACGTTTATCTTGGGAATAATGATTTGCGGGTCACTGCCAACCGCGCTGGTGCTTATGAGAGGGACGTTGCTGAGCGAGCGACTCGGTTGTATCAAAGGCGCAATGAACCTCTCGTTAAATAATCCGAACAGAACAAAGAATATTACCAACACCCCAACGCCGAGGCCAAATGCCAGAGACCGTGTTCCGGATGGCCTAGACGGCTTTTTGCGGTTCTTTACGGGCCTAACTTGGGCGAGTTGTTTCTTGTGAGTGTTGGCTTTGGGCTTTTTCGGCTTTGAAGCTGAGCGTATCTTGGCATCTTTGAGATAAGTTGCGGCCGCCGGGTGGCTTGCGTCATCGGCTAACGTTTCATAGAATTCTTGCCAGACTTCGTGTTTTTGCTCGTCGCCCAAACCGGCGTAATAATCACGCCAGGCCGACTGGATCTCGGCCGCCGACTTGCCGGAAGCGGTTAATTCCTTGATGAAGCGCTGGTGAGCGGACGATTTTTTGCCTATCGGGTGTTTGTCGGCTTCGGCAATCTCGAACTCTACGTTGGGCGCTGAACCGTACGCCTCTTCTACTTTCCTCCTAATTAACTCGGCCGCCGGGTTCGGCTTATCCTTAGAACCAGAATCTCCTGAACCGTTTTTTGACGTACCTATAGTCGGATCCGTCGGCAGATTTAAAAAAGCGTCGTCGTCACTGGCTTTATGATTCATAGGTAGTTATTCAAATAAGCTATAGCTCAATTTTACAGCAACACCTTATTTAGCGGTATAATAAGCTGGAAATTCGAATCCGATAGCCAAAGGTTCGAAAGTTCGGGCGAGTGGCGGAATGGTAGACGCGCTGGACTCAAAATCCAGTGGCCGCAAGGTCGTGGAGGTTCAAGTCCTCTCTCGCCCACCATGTATAACTATACAGTTTTAACTCCTGCTGGATTTTAGATTCACGAATTCGTAGACGGCCGTTGTAAATGCCTCGAAATTTTTAGCCGAATTTTGTATCCACCAAACCGCGGCGTAAGCCGCCAGATCGATTTGCCATTGAGCCTCTGTTTCCTGGGGCGTAGTGCTTATCTTGCCGCCGGAGGCTACGACAAACTGACCTGCGTGTCTTGTCATGATATTTGTGTGCCAGACCTCGAGGAGCTTTATAAGTTCTAATAGGTGCATAGCGTGGCGAATCGGAGGGTCGGGCAAGTTATTTTTACCGAGTTTTTGCAGCTTTCCCATATTGATGACCGATAACGTACTCGGACGATTCAGCAGGGGGCTATTAACATTTAAGAAATAATCCAACCCGTCTTGTGCCAAGGCTACCTGGCCATCAAATTTTTCCAAAAACAACCCTAACAGAATTGCTGTTTCCGAGTTTCTACCAAAATCTCCGGCCAGTAGAACTCCGTCGGCCCATTTTGCATTCTCAATGATTGCATCGAGTGCTTTTCTTGAAAAACTACCACTAGGCGTACTGGGCGCAAACTCCGCCTCTGAAAAGCTGCTGCCCAGGGGCTTAATAAGCTTGTCGGGCAACACTACTCTAACCGCTCCGGCTCCGGCGGCTATTGCCGCATTAAAGGCCGTCATTGGCGCCGAGAAGCCGTGCGAATTGCCGCCGATAATCAGTAGTCTGCCAGCTTGTCGCCTATTTTCCGGCCGCGACCACAGAAAATCGGCAAAAAGCGGTTTATCGGGAGTTTGTTTTAACCAGTTTGTAGCTTCCATCTACCCTATCCAGCTCATATGTGACGTTCTTTCGTTCGATCACGACTTTCCAGCCTGACTTTCTTGCTTGCTCAAACAAAGATTGGTCAGGGTTAAATGCAATTGGTCTCTCGACCATATTGAGCATTGCAATGTCGCTAGAAGTATCCCCTACCGCAATGCTGCCGGCCATAGTTGCATTGTGTTCCTTCATCAGTCTCTTTAGGGTCTTATCCTTTTCAACCGAACCGACAATTTTCTCGCCCGTATAACGCCCTCCTTTGTATTCATAGATGCTGCCAACGCAATCGTCAAAGCCGTAGTATTCGGCTATTTTGCTGATTATTTCAAACTGCGAACCCGAAATGGCGAATAATAAATATCCTCTCTTTTTAAGATCAGCTATCAATTGGCGGGTATAAACATAGACTTGGTCTTTATATTCTTCGAAAACTGCCTCTGCTGCATCTGAGAACTGCTTATCAGTCAGCTCTAGCAAGGCCTTCTCAAAAGCTTTTATCAGCTCTTCCTCATAAGTTTTAAAGCTTGCACCGGGGATGCGCCGCTTCCAGTTCATTCGTGAGATGCGCATAGATTCGTACGTCGAAGGCTTGACGTAGCCGAGTTTGATCAGAGCATCTGCGATGGCATGGTATAACTGCCAGCGTATGAGCGTGCCATCTATATCAAAAACAGCGAATTTACTCCCATCAGCCATATCTCAAGTATATCTGTTTTTAGGTGTCTAAGGTAATGCTGACTGGACAGTGATCACTACCCATGATATCGGCGTGAATTGCGGCTTCTTTGACTTTTGACTTAAGCGATTTAGAAACCAAAAAATAATCTATCCGCCAGCCCACGTTACGGGCGCGGGCATTAGCCCAATGGGTCCACCAGGTATAAAAGCCATTGCCCTGCTTGAACAGCCGAAAAGTATCTACAAAGCCATGGTCCACCAAAGCTTGAAACCCCGCTCGCTCTTCATCCGTAAAGCCGCGCTTGCCCTCGTTTTCTTTCGGGCGCGCTAAATCATCCTCGGTATGGGCTACATTTAAATCGCCGCAAAAAATAACTGGCTTTTTCTTCTCAAGTCTCTGGCACCAGGCGATAAAGGCCTTATCCCAGCTTTGGCGGATAGGTACGCGACTCAAATCGTCCTTTACATTGATTGTATAGACGGTTACCAGAAAGAAATCTTTGAACTCTGCGGTTATTACCCGGCCTTCTTTGTTTGGATCACCGTAAACATCACCGTGTACCTGGTGTTTTTTTACAATGTCCCCTGGCAGGCCGTTAATAACTTTTAAAGGATTAATTTTTGTGAAAATTGCCGTACCACTGTAGCCCTTTTTTTCGGCGGAATCCCAATATTCGGCGTAGCCGGGCATGTCTATTACCGCTTGTCCCTGCTGCGCCTTTGTTTCTTGCAAACACAGAATGTCGGGCTGGTGAGTTTTGACAAATTTCTGAAACTCGCCCTTATTTATGACCGCTCTTATACCATTGACATTCCACGAGTAAATCTTCACTAAAGCTATTTTAACAGATTACGATTTGAGTTTTCGGGCAATCTCGCGGTCTTGCTGGCGGCGTTTGATTATCTCGCGCTTGTCATAACGTTTTTTACCGCGCCCAACGGCCACTTGTAGCTTGATATATCGTCCGGATGTCAAAAGTTCGGTCGGTACTAAGGTATTCCCTTGCCCTTTTGCCTCGAGCAGGCGAATTATTTCTTGTTTCTTTGCGAGTAATTTGCGGCTACGTGTCTGCAAGTCGCTAGGAATTTGTACACCTCTAACGCCCATCACTTGGGCATTAATCAACCACAGTTCGTTGTCTTTTATAGTTACGTATGCACCTCGCAAACTTCCGTGCCCCAAGCGCAAAGACTTGGTCTCAGCACCGGTGAGTTGTAAGCCCACTACATATCTATCACCAAGCTCGTAATCGAACTTGGCTCTTCGGTTAACAATTTTGCCATCGGGCTTTGACTTCTTGGCCATTACCCAAGTATAACCTCTTTCAGAGACAATCTGACCTATTTTGAGCCGGAGCTATGAAGCGTAGAATTTTCGGCCTGAGCGTCACTAACGGCCTGTTTGACGACCTGCCATACCCTATCGTCGTGTTTGGTGACTTTCAGCCAATACCACCACTCAGCGCCCCATAAATCGATTGTGCGCATACCGGTATTTTCTCCGTACTGGATACGTTTTTTGAGTCTCTCCGGATTCATAGACTTATATTGTTCAGAGAGCGGCGTTTTGATCATATCCATGCCGGCTGGCGGCCAAGGCTCGGCCTGAAGCTCGTGAATAAGCATTGGCTTGCCGGTGAGTAGCTCACCGCCGCCGGCTAGCGCACCATAAAACCACGGCGGCAAAGGATATTCGAAATAGCGATGGGTGAATGCTGCGTCCCAGACGCGCTTGTAAACCGAGATACCAAATTCGTCTGGCGTTGGTTTACCCGTAGGAAAGCCCACCCAGTTATTGCTACGACTTATCTCTACTTTATGTGCCGGGTCTAGCGACTTTACCATCTTGAGCTCTTCTACGAGGCGATTTCTATCAAAATTTTTGCATTCACCGAAAACCTTCATAAAAAATTCATTCTCAAGCTCATAGTTATCCAATGCCGGGTTGTTTTTATAGCGCTCAACGACGGCTTGCATGTATCTATAAAGTTGTGGCTTCCATGTGTCCTCTGACGAGCTTATATCCACCCATTTTGGTTCGTGGCACTCCGGCCATCTGGGCTGTCGCAGGCCAACGGCCAGGCTGACCCTCGCGCCGTATTTGTTCGCCATCTTAAACTGCCAGTCGAGTTTTGAAAAATCATAGTGACCAGGAGTCGGCTCAACATCTGACCAATAGCTAACCAGCCTGACCCGTTTCATATTCAAATCTTTTAATATCGCTTCCAAAGTTTTGTGCGAATCCAGGCCAAAACTTTCGGCGTATTGGGATATGAAAGTCGTCCCCAGTATCAGCGGCTCGTTTCGATGTTTATGCGAGTACCACTCGGCTACACCGTAAAAAAACAGCGTTGTTACAGCCATGAGGCTAAGAAGGATAATTAGCACAGTATGGTGAATCGGCCTGTTCCACAGGCCGCTGCCCGATTTATTGGCTTTTGGTTTTTTTTGCGCGGAGCGACGATTATTTGAAGGCTTGCCCACCATTACCTGATATCCTAATCAATAAGAATTTCTGTATATGAAAAATAAAGCACTAACTATATCTATAGTTATACCAGTCTACAACGAGGAGCGCTACCTCAAAGCCTGCCTTGATTCGATTGCAAGACAATCAGATACTCCCAATGAGGTGATAGTGGTCGATAATAATTCCACGGACAGTAGCCTTGAAATTGCTAGTAGCTACGGTTTCGTAAAGGTCTTGAACGAGAAACGCCAACACCAAGTTTTCGCTCAAGCAAGGGGCTTCAACTCTGCTAAGTCAGATATCTTAGGTCGTATCGACGGCGACAGCATTTTACCCGTTGATTGGGTAAAGAATGTAAAAGAAGCCTTTCTAGACAAAGAAGTAGTGGCCGTAACTGGCGGTGCAGACCCTTTTGATGTCCCCGTTCATCTTATTGGCGTACTGATTTTTCACGGCTATATGTATATCGCGGGGCTAATTGCCGGTACACGCCTGATTTACGGCGCAAATGCGGCAATTAGAAAGTCGTCTTGGAAAATTATAAAAGCAGAAGTCCTGATGCGTCCTGATATTTGGGAAGATTACGACATGGCCTTTTGCTTAAGGGATAAGGGTAAGGTTAAATATATTGTTAACAATAAGGTAGGTGTATCATTTAGGGCCGTTCATACTACCTTCGCGAAGTATGTAAGCTATCAATACAGATCAGTCAGAACATACTATCTAAGGGGTAGTCACTTGAGGACGTTGCTTTTTATTGTGCTTTGGCTCACAACTTTCTTGGCCTATCCCCTGGCTTATATAGACGATCAAATCCTCAAACTGAGAGACCCAAGACCAGCCGATTAATTTGCGTCATTGGTTTGTTGGCGGCCGTTTGATTCGACTGTGACTTGGCATGAGGCCCACAAGCCTCGTCGAGACGTCATAGCGGCGGATTCATCGGCTTTAAACTCATCAGATTTTGTAAATGGGAATTGGGTATAGGCGAAGCCATAACCGTTTGTAATTAGCTTTGTTTCGACCATTCGGCCATCTGGCAGATAAACATATCTCAGTAAACGGCCATAGCGATCGCGGTTGGTATCCAGCGGATCGGCTTGCAAGCGGACTTTGTTTGAACCAATCAGCTTCTTGGTGTAATCGGACGCTTGAGGTCCATAACACTGTACGGGTGTGTTTGGCCGATGGGTCTCCGGAGTGTCAACCCCTATCATGCGGACTGTTTCGGCAGTTCCATTCATGTCCACCTGGATGGTGTCACCGTCTATGAATTGGCTAACGGCGTAAAGTCCCGGCTGATTAAACGAAACTTTCTTTTGTAGCGAACCAAGTCGAATCACAGCGAAAGCCAAAATAGCTACCAAAACGATAAAGACCAACCACCAAAACCAAAGCTGACGTCGGTTCGGCTGATTCTGGATCATTTCTAATAATCAATTCCTTTATTGGCTAGGTACTGTTTGTCGAAGTGATGTCGTAGCTTTGTCATATTCGTGGCGATATCGACTTTGTCCAGTAGATCCTTTGGGAAATTACGACCGGTGAAACACAAGCTTGTCGCAGGGTTCCGTTTTTCCATAAGCTGGCTTAGGCAGTTTTTTGGTAGTAGCCCTTCAAAAACAGCATTGTTAATCTCGTCGCATATTACAATGTCGTACTTACCACTTTGAGCTGCTTTCAGAGCCGCTGCAAACGTCTGCTTGGCCGCGGCTGTATGCTGGGCCTTACTGACTCCATCAGCGCTTAGCTCTCCGGCATTATAAAAACCCTTTCCGCCCTTGTAAAACATTAGTTTTTTTGCAAAAAGCGGCTGTATTTGCCGAATAAACTCATGTTCGGACACGTCCCAGTATTTTATAAACTGCACGAACGCAACGCTCCAGCCGTTACCCAGCGCTCTAGCCATCAGCCCCACAGCGGCGCTAGTCTTACCCTTGCCTTCGCCAGTGTAAACCACGACGACCGAGTCTTTTGTCTTATAGTCCTCGAAAGCCATCAACCATTATTATAGACAGCTTTGGGTAGCTGCGAGCTTCGACCTTGTTGCTTGGCTAGAATGTACAAAACTGCGGTTCTGCTTACTGCCGATATGTCTTTTCCGGCTTCCAAGGTGACACTCGAGCTTAAAAGCAATTCCGTAAGTGTTTTTAGCGCTGGTATATCCCGAGTTTCAAAATCGGCAACAACTTCGGCTACCGTGTCCATTTGTTCAGTAGAATAGCTAGCGCTGGCAAAAACTGACGATGCAACATCTTTGTTAAATTCCTCTTGGGACTGCTCGTCAAGGCTACTGAAGAGCTCGGGCTGACTTGCTGTAATTGCCAGTCGTACCGTCTCGGCTACAATCAGTCGATCTGCGACTTCTGGTCTTTTCCACGTACTGCGAGTTTCTGGCTCAAATTCTTCCAGTTTTTCTTTTAGCGGCGGTATATCGACGTTATAAAAATTGCCCTCAAGAATCGACCACGCTAAATCACCAGGCTCGCTCTCACTAGCAGCTTCAGGATTCATAAACATATTTTAAAATAAAATTGAAAATTTTACTAGGTCCAGCCTCGGTGGCTTTGCTTTTTAGGGGATTAGTACTATAGTGAAGTCAGTAATAACGGAGGAAGATATAAAAATGTTTACTAGGCCACAGATAGCCACGGTGGTGGCTGAATTTTTGGGAACGGCTATGTTAGCGATGGTGGCTCTGATATTGAGTCAGACCACAGCGGTCTCCTATTTTATCGGTACAAGCCTGGCAGTTGTCTTAGCGGCTATTGTCATGTTCTTCGGTAATATATCGGGAGCTCACGTTAACCCAGCCCTGACATTTGGTCTTTGGACGGCCCGTCAAATAAGCACACTTCGGGCAATTGCTTATATCGCTGCACAGCTTTTGGGCGGACTAGCCGCTCTGGAACTCTATCAGTACTTCATCAATCACACCCTGCCAGCTAAAAGCCTGGCATTTAGTACACCCGTGTGGCTAGCCGAGGTTGTTGGTACAGCCGTACTTGCAACAGCCATCGCGGCGGTTGTTTCGAAGAAAATGGATACAGTTACAAGTGCCCTTACCATGGGAGCGGCAATATTCAGCGGTGTAATAATCGCCTCGACCGCGTCTGCCGGTTACATCAACCCCGCAATCGCCCTGGCTGCCCGTAACTGGAACGCCGTTTACGTGCTTGGACCGTTGGTCGGCGGATTGATTGGCGTTAATCTGTACATGATGCTTTTTGCCGGCAAGATGCCTTCGATAAAGCGGAAAAAATAACCTACTTTAGCAAGTCCTGCTCAAAAGCCTTGATTCCTGCTAGGCTTGTTTCGTAACCGCTGGTATCAGGGAAATTCAACTCCATGATTCGTTTCCATACCGCTTTGATAAGTGTAGCGAAGCGCGTGATTTCTGCCGGCTCGTAGGAAAGCTCAAGTGCCGGTAGCAACCTGTCGGCGGCATCTCTTTCTACGAATTCCAATTTGCCCGTGTCTATTCTTATCCTGCCTTGGAAACTGGCCGAATTCTCTACTAAAATTTTGTAAAACAGGAGTTGCTGGCGGTATTTATGAAGTTTGATATTTTCAAAACTATCTTTCCCTTGCCAACTCGCCGCCGGCTTGCCGGTTTTATAATCGGATACTTCAGCCCGGCCAGAGTCTTTAAGGTGGATGATATCTATTTTGCCACTAAGTCTGGCATCGCCAATGACAACACCATCGTTGTTAAAGCCGCGCTCAGCTAAGTCCTTAGCGTCAAAAATCTTTCGCCTCTCTTTGATAAACCGGGTAAGGGCTTCTCGTCCCCTACCCTTTAACCTGGCGTAATCAGATTTTTTGAGGTGTTTCCGACCGAGCATATCATCGAAGTAATTTTGGATGGCTGCAACTGTTGGCATTTTGCCACTTTGCCGCAGCTCAACATGAAGCCACTTCAAAGTCTGATGCACGCTGTCGCCATAAGCGGCTGACGGCGTAAGAGCTTCGGGAAACCGCAGTAGGTTGTGCATCAGAAAGTAGTAAGGGCCGCCTTCCGTGACGTCCAGGAAGTTGTTTAAATGCGTGACGCTCAACTTATAGTCGGCAAGTATCGGAGCCATTAACGACGGTTTATCAGCTATTATCTGCCTGAAGCGGTACGACCAATCAGTCGAGAGGATTTCAGCAGACTTCACCGAAGGCGGCTTGGTAATTTGCATAGGCTCAAGTCCCTTGATGCCGTCGATGAAGCTCAGAGGAGGCGATACTTTATTATCTAGGCTGTGACTATAGCCGCAGATATGGAGCGTTTGCTTGGCCCTTGTTAAAGCTACAAAAAACACCCGAAGTTTGTCGGCGTCGCTCTCACCCGCCGGTGCTATTGGCAGATTGCGCGGTAGAGTGATGCGCGGCGAACGGCTTTTAGCCGTCGGGCCCCATACTTCGTCCTGGGCATTGATGGCGAAGACAGCGTCGAACTCCAGCCCTTTGGCTTTATAAACGGTCATCACCTGTACTGCAGCTGTAGATTGAGTATGTGGATTGGTGTCCGTTATTTTCAGTCGTGCCGCTCGGTTTAGTTCGATAAATTCGACCAGGTCTATTATGTGTAGCGTCTGGTTGGGCTGCCACTGCCTGAGGTTTTGGCGTAGTGTAGATAATTGCCCGAGTAGTGTTAAGTAGCTTTCTGTCGCCTTGTCATACCGCTCAGCGCTGAAGTAGAAGTCTTTAAAGGGTGAAGTAAATTTTAAGGGTTTTTCAGACGGTAGTTCAATTTTGTCGAACTCGCTGTCTATGCCGCTGACAGTTCCGCCTATCAACCGGTCCATCATATACTCCATGGGCTCCAGTCGACTGCGTTTAGCAAGATCCATAAACCAGTCCGTAACTGCCTTAACGTCCCGATTCTTATGCCTTGTGAGCACGTCCAGCCAGTGCCGGTGCTTTTTGTAGCATTCCAAGGAGATATCTATCAGTAGTTTCGAGGGAAATCCCCAAAAGTCGTAGCCTAGGACTTGACTAAACAGCGCATCGGCTTCTTCTTGCTGGTTTTCTGCCAATGCCACCACAAGCTCCGCCATTGAGGTCAGTTCGATAATCAGCGGCGCGTCAAGAATGTTTTCACGGCGCTCATAAGCCACGGGTATGTTTTTTTCTCCCAGGTATGGCATCAATCGTTCGAGGTATTTGTGTCTCGGGGCTATCACTGCGATTTCTTCCGGTACCGTGCCTGATTTTATCAGCCGGCTAACTTCATCAGCTATCCAACTATACTGCGCCAATTCACTCGCAAATGATTGGTAATCAGCATCAGTTTTCGAAAACTTTTTGGTGGGTCTGAGTTTTTTCTTGGCACCGGGCACGACCGACTCCAGCCGGTCAGAAATCTGTTCCGCTACAGCTTCGGACACATCCAGGATTTTTTTAGCCGAGCGATAGTTTTCGCTCAACACTATCGGCTTTGCGTCGTATATTTTGGCAAATACCGCCATATTCGAGACCTCGGCTCCCTGAAAGGCATAAATCGCTTGGTCATCATCACCAACAGCCATAATATTGGGACGACCCTCGTGCACAGGACTGTCACCTAAAGCTGTAAGCATTCGGAGCTGGGCCTTATTAGTATCCTGGAACTCATCTACCAATATATATTGATATCTTTCCTGCAGATTAAAACGCAACTCATCACTGTCTTCTATGGCATGAACGGATTCCATCACCATATCCTCAAAGTCGTATAGGCCTTGACGGATCATACGGTCCAGTAGCTCCTGGTAAACATTCGCTAGAGCTTGCATCTTACGCCAGTTCCGACCTCCGTCTTTAAATATATAAATTCCACTGGCGTCTTTTTGGCACCACCTCTGTCGCCACTGAGTAATTTCTGGAACGTAACGGCTAGTACTGTCTGTTCGCTCAATAGCCTCCTCCAGCTCTAAAGCGCATTTATCGGCGAATGTCGGGAAGCCCAGAATAAGTTCGGCTCTGGCTAACTTATTGATATCTTCTAGCAACTTTTCGTATTTTGGCAAGTGTTTGGCAAGCGGCGATTCGACAAATGTCTCCGCTATAGGCTCAGAGAGGGCATCTATAGTTTTTTTATTAGCGTTTAGTAGAATGTGGAGCTCCGCCGGCGTTACAGCGTTTTGTTTCAACCAGCCGATCACGTCAAGCGTATCCCTGAGAAATACGAAGTTATCGCCCACCTTGGCGCTCAGGGGGTTGCTATGGGGCAAGTTCTCGAATATTTCCGCAAGTAACTGGTACCTACCTAACTCATCAACCTGCTGGAGTAGCTGCCTGCGGCTGAAGAGGTCCGGGTAGTGGTTTATAATGTCGACGCCAAAGCTATGGAAGGTATGTATCGCTACATGGTAAGCCTGCCTGCCAATAATCTTAGTCAGACGCTCGCGCATGTTCCGTGCAGCGTTGTCGGTAAATGTAAGGCACAATATATTACTTGGGCCAACATCGGTTCTCTCGAGAATATTGGCGACTCTGGTTGATAACAACTGCGTTTTACCCGTCCCTGGCCCGGCCAAAACAAGTAGCGGCCCGTCAATTGAATCAACGGCTCGTTTTTGCGCCGGATTCATCGAACTCAAGGCTTTTTGGAACTCCTCTTTCATTTCCATATTCTAACGCACAAACTAGCCTCTCTCGTAATCCGCGATTTGTAGGGTTGATAAGATTATTTTTTGGGCGTAGATCCGAGCACTAGCAGCATAAGTGACGCCCAGGCTATCACCGCCAGCCACGCCGC
>CAZPFQ010000001.1:61573-154026 GCA_964585885.1 uncultured Candidatus Saccharibacteria bacterium
ATCCGAGCACTAGCAGCATAAGTGACGCCCAGGCTATCACCGCCAGCCACGCCGCTAGGCTTAGCCAACCATAGGTTGCTACTTTATCCTCAGTTGAGCGCAGAGATTGGCCTGTAACTATGAATCCGTCAGCTGGGTTCTTGCCGTAGCTTTGCATATAAGTTGCCAATCGGACGCCATCTTTAGGTTGCCATGTGAAATGGTCCGTGCCGTGTTGCTTGGCGTAAAGGAATGTACCGACCGGCGGCAAACTAGAGCCTCCGTCAAGATTGGCCGAGCTAGCCAATACGTGCTCGGCGTTATCAGTAACTATTACGAAAGTTCCAGCATCTTTTCTTAAGTCGGTCTTGATGCGCGGCACGACGTCACTTGGTCGGGCTCCACTCTCTAGTTGGTACTTTACGGTTTCGGCAGTTGTCCGCGGAACGTCGTTGGCGCTTAAGCGAGCTGATTGCTGTATCAGTGTATAAATCGTCATAATCAATATCGAAGCGGTACCGACTAAGGCTAGCCATTGCCTGACTCTACTCTCACTCAACAACTCACGCATAAGCACTATTATAGACATTTTTTAACGCTCAAGAACAACAAACTCGTAGTCGTACTGGTTTTTACCATTCGCGCCATGCTTTTTTGACGACATTTGCTCCCATTCATTCGAGTCGTACTCAAAAAACTTATCACCGTCAATTTCGGCATCCACTTTCGTTAAATATATCCTGTCCAGTCGTGGCATCGCCTCTTTATAAACTTGCTCGCCGCCGATAATAAACACCTCCTCGCTCCCATTTTGTTTTTCCGCTACCTTGATTGCCTCATCCAGCGACCCGACAACCTTACTCCCCCCCGCCACTTGATATCCTTCGTCACGAGTTATAACTAAGTTATAACGTCCCGGCAGAGTCCTGCCAATGGATTCGTGTGTCTTGCGGCCCATTATTATGGGATGGCCCATCGTAACTTCTTTAAAATGCGCCAGCTCTGCCGGCAGATACCAGGGCAAGCCGCTCTCCTTGCCTATCACTCCGTTTTTGGCCATCGCCACAATCGCCGAAATCATACGGCGATAGGTGCGTAAATTGCCGGATCAGGATCGTAGCCCACAAGCTCGAAATCTTCGAATACGAAATCGTCAATATTCAAAACCCTTGGATTGATCTTCATGGTCGGAAGTTTCTTGGGTTTGCGGGATAACTGTTCGTCTACTTGTTTCAGATGATTCAGGTAAAGGTGAGTATCGCCAAACGCATGTACAAAGTCGCCGGGCTTTAATCCTGTCACTTGAGCAATCATCATTGTAAGCAGTGCGTACGATGCGATATTGAACGGTACACCCAAAAATGTATCCGCGCTGCGCTGGTACATAAGACAGCTGAGTCTGCCGTCCGATACGTAGAACTGAAACAGGAGGTGGCACGGCGGTAATCCGGCCTTTGCCATCTCTTCAACATCAGCTGTGTTCCAAGCGGAGACAATCATGCGCCGCGAATCAGGGTTCGACTTAATTGTTTTAATGACTTCTTTTATTTGGTCGATATGCCGGCCGTCTGGTGTCGGCCAGTTGCGCCACTGATAACCGTATACCGGCCCGAGCTCACCCCACCGCTTAGCAAACTTGTCGTTCGCCTTGATGTTATCAGTGAATTTCTTTATCCCTTCCTGCCACTGCTTGCTGGCACTGTCGGGTAACTTTCTGCCCTGCTCCATCAGGTAATGCCGGTACGGCCACTCGTCCCATATGTGTATGTCGTTATCTACCAGATATTTGATGTTTGTACTGCCCTGCAAGAACCAGAGGAGCTCGTGGATTACACCGCGCATAAAAAGCTTCTTTGTAGTCATCGCTGGAAAGCCTTTGCCGAGGTCAAAGCGCATAATCCGTCCAAAAACGCTAATTGTGCCTACGCCGGTTCTGTCGGACTTCTTTACTCCGTTTTTCTTGATATCCTCCAGCAAATCCAGATACTGCCTCATTAAAATTAATTTTACACTGTCGTTATTGCTTGAGCGTTGTATTTTAAGTTAAGCTTAAGGGTAATGGAACAATTCGTTGAGACCCTCAAGGCTCGCGGGTTCGAGGGCGAAGCGGCGGTAGACGAGCCGACACTTCAGAATTACGCGCATGACGCATCACTATTTGAGCTAGTTCCGCGAATGGTTACTTTCCCGAAAAATGAAGAAGACTTAAAGAGGCTAGTTGTTTCGGCCTATTTTTGCCGGCAAGCTATTCCCGAACTATCCCTTACAGCGCGTAGCGGTGGAACGTGTATGTCTGGCGGGTCCATCAACGACTCGGTGATAATCGATTTCACGAAGTACTTCAATAGGATTGAGTCCGTAACTGCGCAGCATGCCCAAGCCCAGCCCGGAGTATATTACCGTGATTTCGAGAAGGCTACGTTGGCAAAAGGCGGCCTGATGCCGTCGTTTCCGGCATCACGGGAGCTGGCTACTATCGGAGGTATGGTAGCTAATTTTTCCGGCGGTGAAAAGTCATTGCAATACGGTAAAATAGATAACTTTGTCAAAAAACTCAACGTTGTGCTGAGCGACGGCCAAGCATACGAAGTGGAGCCACTAAACAAGCAGGAACTCGAAGCCAAGAAAAACCAACGGAATTTTGAGGGTGAGTTGTATCAGCAAATGTTTGATCTGGTTGAGAAAAATTACGACAAAATTAAGGCTGCCAAACCGAAAGTCAGTAAAAATTCAACCGGCTACAATCTCTGGGACGTGTGGGATCGTGACAAGGGCGTATTTGACCTCACAAAGCTGATTGTAGGTTCGCAAGGTACTCTTGGTTTAGTATCAGACATTGATTTCCGACTCATCCAAGATAAACCACATTCCGGTGTGCTAGTTTGTTTTATGAAAAGTAAAAACCTAGACAGTTTGGGAGAGCTCATCAACGATGTGGTAGCGACAAAGCCTGCTAGCTTCGAAGCATTCGACAACTACACACTGATGCTGGCCATAAAGTTCTTTCCGTATTTCCATAAAACACTCGGGTGGGGCGGACTGATAAAGCTGGGTCTGCAACTGATTCCCGACGGACTTTTGCTGTTCCGAGGCATACCAAAGATGGTGCTGCTTATTGAATATACGGCCGATACTCCGGAAGAGGTCGCCCAAAAAGTCCACGCCATGCGCGAAAAACTTAAGCCTTATAAGTTGGAGGCAATGGAAGAAGACTCGACGGAAGCTAAAGCCTGGAAATTCCGAATCATCAGGCGGGAAAGCTTCAACCTGCTTCGAAAGAAAGTTAAAGACAAGCACACGGCGCCCTTTATTGATGATTTCGTTGTTCCGCCAGCTCGCCTTGTGGAGTTCTTGCCAAGACTGCGTTCGATAATCAAGAAGTATCAGTTAATGGCAACTCTAGCCGGGCACATGGGGGATGGCAACTTCCATGTTATACCGCTGATGAAAATAGAGGATCCAGCAGAAAAGGCTAAACTTATGCCGGCGATGAAAGAAGTAAATGAACTGGTTTTGAGCTACGGCGGCTCTATATCCGGTGAGCACAATGATGGCATGATTCGCGGTCCCTGGCTGCCTCAGATGTACGGCGAAGAAGTGTTTGAATTGTTCAAACAAACTAAAAAGATATTCGATCCGCACAACCTATTCAACCCCCACAAGAAAACCGATGCTAGCTGGGAATTCTCAATGTCCCACTTGCGCGAACATTTTTAGCGGGGGGTGTTCCCTGGATCAACCATTTTTCGGTTAGCTAGAACCATTAAGGACGAGACGACAGCAAGATAGACTAAGCCGGAAATACAGACTGAAAGAATCGGCGAATGCTTTACAACGCTCAAAGCCGTGCCGCTAACTAATACGGCAACGATAAGAAGAGAGGAGCCGCTCTGCTTTGCTTTTGAAGGCTTAAAATAGTTAACCGCGGCTAAAGCCAGGCTACTAAGTGCCAGAAGAATATGAACCACAACCAACATAAGCATGATTATAAACTATTCATGGCAGAATCGAAGCCAGAGACAAAATTGCACAGTAAGTTAACAAAACAACTAGCGAAAACTTAAAGATATCCCTGGCCCAAACGTCGCTGTTTACCGATTTGAGCTTCAAAATGCCCCGAACTAGCCATGCGACGGACAGGCCAAGCATCGCAAGGAAGTAAACATAGCCACTATAGCCCGCCACGCTCAAATAAACGGTAACCAGCCCAAAAAGCCCTATATAGACTAAAATATATGCCTTAGTCTTGGCGATGCCTTTCTTGGCCGGCAGTATTGGCATTTTTGCAGCCTTGTAGTCGCGCAATCTATAAATTCCAATCGCAAAAAAATGTGCCATCTGCCACGAAAGCATGCTAAAGAACAATATAGCTGTAGCCAGATCCAGCTCGCCCCTGACTGCCGTGTACCCTGCAACTATGGAAGCACCTCCCGGAACAGTGCCAATGAGTGTGCTGTGGACTGTCCGGCGTTTGGCGGCGCCATAAATCACTACATAAGTGATGAATCCAATCGCAACAGCTGTAAATGTTGTCCAATTGGTGAGCATAAGCAGCCAGAAACCGACGCCAGCCAATACAATGGCCAATGTGAGAGCTTTTCGAACCGGCAAGTCTCCATTTGGTATTGCTCTTTTTTTGGTGCGTTCCATCAAACTATCTATGTCCTTATCAATGGCATTATTCAGCACGCAGGCCGAAGCAATCACAAGGTATAGACCCAGCACAAAATATATGTAACTAAAATGAAACTTCCACTCGGAAGCAAATAGCATGGCCGCAACTCCCGTCATGACGTTAGTCAAGGTTCGTTCGGGCTTAGTTAGGCGCCAGTAAACTGATGCGTCGGTAATTTAACGGACTCCCTCGTCGTGGATTATATGTTCATCTGAGTAAGTCGGAACAGCCTGATGGCCATAGTGGCGGTTTAGGTTGAACATTATCCATACCGAACCGATTACCAAGATGGCCACTATTAAAAACGCGAATGCTAGCACGGCTAGATTCCACCTTGGTTTTGATTCTCGGCTTAAGTGCAGGAAAAAAACCAACTGTACTACTAACTGGACCAGGGCCAGGACAATAACCAAGGGGTTGAGCCAATTATCGGAAATAAAAACGTGATGGGTATTGACGTGACGCCACACAATTGAATAAGCACTGATAGTCAATAGCAGAGAAAGAACGTAGCCGGCTACATATGTAGAAGTAGCGGCTGCTGGCAGCTCGGCTTGGTTTTTTTCGTGGCTCATTCAATTACTCCCATAAGATAAACTATTGTAAAAATAAATATCCATACTACATCAAGGAAATGCCAGAACATGGTGAGCATTGTTAGTTTCCGAAGGTTTCCCTCTTTGAACCCACTCCGATAAATCCGAGTTGCAAGGGCGGCCATCCACACCAAACCGACTGTAATATGAGCCCCGTGAGTTCCAACAAGAGTAAAGAAGGATGTCAAAAAACCGCTACGTCGCCAGCCATAGCCCTGAGTCGCTAAATGGCGGAATTCGCGCAACTCGAGTACTAAAAAGCACAGTCCAAGCAGTAAGGTCAGACCTAGGAGCCAAAAGAAAGCTTGGCGATTTTTTTGCCGAGCCGCCAACCACGCCAGGCCACAACTAAAGCTACTTGTCAGAAGAAACAGCGTCTGAGTTAGCACCAGCGGCAGGCTGAAAATATCTTGACCGGATGGTCCGCCGTAGGTGTTGTGGCGCAATACGGCGAATGTCGCAAATAAAGTGGCGAATAACACACAGTCCGTCATTAGGTATATCCAAAATCCTAATAGCGTATTGTCTTGCTCTTGGTTCTCGGCGATTTGGACATGTGAAGAGCTCATGCGTAGGTTCCACTTCTGGTCTTTTCGAGCCTCGCTACCGTATCAGCTCTAAGTGTGTACTCATTTGACGTGCTAAACCCGCGGATCATTAACAGAGCTATCATTGCCAGAAGAGCCAGCAGTGACAGCCAATATATGTGCCAAACGATAGCAAACCCCAGCGTAAATGCCAGAGCGGCTATCATAAGTGGTAGCGGTGAATTTTTTGGTAGCCGAATGGGTTGGTATTCAACGCTATTCGGTCGCTTTTTGAGTTTCTTCATTACCCAAAACGCATCCCTGTTTTCGCCGTTAGGTATATGCGCAAAGTTATAAAAAGGTGGCGGTGATGATGTTGACCATTCTAGCGTTCGACCGTTCCATGGGTCGCCACTTAAATCCATATTGCTATGGCGGTCGCGGATACTGAAAAATACCTGCAGCATCTGAAAGAATATTCCTGCGACGATTACAGCGACCCCAACAGCTGCGACAATAAATAGCTGTTGCCAGCCAAGAGAAGCGTCGTAGTGGTCGAGCCTTCTTGTCGCACCCATTAAACCGAGGATGTATAGCGGCACAAAAGCCAGTAAGAATCCAATAAACCAACACCAAAAAGCATACCTGCCAAAACGCTCATTAAGCTTGAATCCAAAAATTTTAGGAAACCAATAAGTTAGGCCGGCAAAAAATCCGAAAACCACGCCTCCGATAATCATTGTGTGGAAATGGGCAACCAAAAAAAGGCTGTTATGCAGTTGAAAGTCTGCAGGCGGAACGGCCATGATAACCCCTGCTACACCTCCGATAGTAAAGGTTGCTACAAAAGCCATAAACCACAGCATTGGTGTTGCGAAATGGATTCGACCTCTGTACATGGTAAATAACCAGTTAAATATTTTAACTCCCGTAGGGACGGCAATAGCCATTGTCATGACGCCAAAAAAAGCATTCACGTTGGCTCCTGCCCCCATGGTAAAGAAGTGGTGTAGCCAGACTAAAAACGACAGCACAACAATAGCCCAAGTCGCCCAGACCATGGATGTATAGCCAAACAGTGCCTTTCGTGAGAAAGTTGGCACGATCTCTGAGAATATACCAAATGCCGGCAGAATTAGGATATATACCTCCGGATGCCCCCAAGCCCAAATCAAATTCACATACATTGTGGGATTACCACCGAACATCGAAGTAAAGAAGTGCATCCCAAGGGTGCGGTCCAATGCCAGCATCGTAAGCGTCGCAGTTAAGATCGGGAAAGCAAACAATATGAGAGTCAAACTGCCAAGTACGCTCCAGCAGAACATCGGCATTTTCATTAGCTTCATTCCCGGCGCGCGCATTTTAATTATTGTTACAAAGAAGTTGATCGCCGATAGAAGACTGCCAATACCGGCTATTTGCAAGCCCCATATCCAATAATCAACCCCTACCCCGGGACTATATGCGAGTTCGGATAGCGGCGGATAGGCCAACCAGCCGGTTGCAGCAAACTCACCACCTATGGCCAGTGAAGTGTTGATCAGCATAGCACCGGCGAAGAATAGCCAGAAACTGGTGGCATTCAGAAATGGGAAAGCAACGTCACGCGAGCCTATCTGGAGAGGCACAATAAGATTGAATAGTCCAAACATTAGGCCCATGGCCAGGAAAAAAATCATGATTGTCCCATGTGCTGTGAACACCTGCTGGAAATGTGCGGAGTCCAAGAAGCCTTGGTGATTACCTACAGCTGTTGCCTGCTGGGCTCGCATCATTACTGCGTCAATAACTCCTCGAAGACCCATGGCAACGGCCACAACTATGTACATAACGCCGATTTTTTTCGGGTCTAGGCTGGTTAGCCATTCACGCCACAGCCAGCGCCACTTTTTCTTATAGGTCAGATAGCCGACGACGGTTAAGAAGATTAGACCCATTGAAACCACACCGCCAAGCGTGACGGGGTCAGTCGGGATAGCATTTATATTTAGCCTACCGAGCATCAATGAGCCTCCTGGTTTATTAGCGACGGCTGCAATGCATAAGCAGGATGATTATATTTTTGGACTACATCGCTAAACAAATTTGGCGCGGAAAGCGAATAGAAGGCAACTTCAGCAGTTCCTTGCTTTGACAGCTTCTGGTAACTTTGCGGGTCAAAAGTTGGCCATGATTGCTTTAGATTTTTGGCCCAAACCTCAAAGTCAGCTTTTGAGGTCGAATGGGCCAAAAAGTCCATTGACGCGAAGCCCTTGCCGCTAATATTAGCCGAAGAACCCCGAAAAAATCCTTTTTCGCTTGCCATAAGATGCAAATTGGTAGCCATGCCGCTCATAGCGTAAATTTGGCCGCCAAGTTTGGGTATCCAAAAAGAATTCATAGGAGCGTCAGAAGTAATTTGAAAATTTAGAGGTGTATTTTCCGGAAACTGGACATAGTTGACGCTAGCAATTTGTTGATTCGGATAGATAAAGAGCCACTTCCATTGCAGTGCTATAACTTGGATTGTAAGCGGCGTTTTTTGATTGGTAAGCGGTTTGAATGGGTCAAGTTCGTGCGAGCTTTTCCACGTAACAGTTCCTAGGATAATAATTATCAACAGAGGAACACCCCACCAAATGCCTTCGATTAAGCGGTTATGGTCAAAGTCGGGTTGATATACGCTGTTTTTGTTGCCTTCACGGTAGCGGTAGGCAAACCAAATAAGCATAAAAAAAACCGGTATCACGACAATCATCGATAATCCAACGACTAGGAAGATAAGATTGCGTTCCTTGCTAGCTATCGGTCCGGAGGGTGATAGAACATCGATCTGCTGAGCGTTCAAATAAATAACGATAATAACCAGTCCGAATACAGCAAGCACTGCCAAAACCGTTGCTTTGATCTTTCTGCTCATGCTTAGCTATTACTATACCAAGTTAGCGCTCGTATTAAGTACTCGCTCAGTTACGAGCAGGCAGCTTAAGAGTGAAGGTCGAGCCAGCTCCCGGAGACGAGCGTACCTCTATAAAACCATGGTGAAGTTCGGCAATTTTTTGGGCAATCGCCAGACCCAGCCCGTATCCGCCGGCCGCGTCACGGCTGCGAGCATCGTCGGCTCGGTAAAACCTATCGAAAATGTGAGGTAGGTCGGACTTGTTTATTCCTATCCCCTCGTCAGCAACGCTAACTTCGGCAGTTTTGCCTCGCCGGAGCGATGAGACTATAATTTTTGAATCTTTCGAGCTGTACTTCACCGCATTATCAAGCAGGATCACCATAAGATCGGCTAAGCTCTGCGAGTTACCATTCACCAGCACCGCGGCATCAGGCCCGGGTTTAGTAATTGTAGTTTTCTTTAGTGCGGCGGTCTTCTGCACACGCTCTACGGCGCTGTTTATAAACTTTGTAGTAGAGACCGATTCGAACTCCATCTCAGTGTCGGTTTGTGAAAGAGCCAATAATCCTTCTGCCAGAGCTTTAAGCCCTGCAACTTCTTCGAGGTTGCTTTTAATAATTTCAACTGCCTGTAATTTTGTAAGTTTAGGATTGTGAAGCGCAACTTCGTTCTCGGCTTGGATGACTGCCAGAGGTGTACGTAGCTCGTGTGACGCGTCGGCACTAAAGCGTTTCTGCGATTCTAGTGCTTCCTCTATCGGCTTGAGAGTCCGGCGGGCGAGCCCGTAACTGACGGCCCCACCGCCTATCAGGATCAGAAGATTAAAAGCTGCTAGATTTGTCTTTAAGTGGTCGCGGTCTTCTTGCAACTGCCGAGCTCTCAATTCGGCAAATTCTTGAGCACTTTGACTGCCAAGTAGCCCCTTAAAGTAGCCGATTTGGTGCGCGGCATTCTGCTCAAGTTCATTAGAAGATACATGGTACAGAGCAAAGCTCGTGCCAATGCTTAGGACCATGATTATGACAAGATAATATGTCGTAAGTTTCAGAGCTGCCGAATGGAACATCCTAACCCTTGCCCAGTTTGTAGCCAAAACCACGGAGAGTGTGGATCAGCGTCGGTTTTTTGGCAAACGGCTTATCAATCTTATTTCGCAAGTAGCCTATATAGACTTCGACTGTGTTTGGCAAAATGTCGGCGTCAAAATCCCATACATGAGAGATTATATTATCCTTGGACAGCACTTGGCTCTGGTTACGCATCAAATACTCTAATAGGGCAAATTCTTTGGAGCTTAGGCTAATGACTGCTTGGCCCCTCTTTACTTCGTAGCTTAAGGTATCGAGTGTTAGATCGCCCGATTTTAAAACTGTCCCCTTATTCTCAACGGGGCGTCGCAGCAGCGCCCTTGTTCGAGCCAGTAATTCATCGAATGAGAAAGGCTTAACCAAGTAGTCATCCGCGCCGGCGTTCAGCCCGTCAACTCTGTCTGAAATCTGACTCTTAGCTGTTAATACCAAAATCGGTACGTGAATCTCTTTGCGGCGTATTTCACGGGCAATATCGAGTCCATCCATGCTGCCGGGTAACATCCGGTCGATAATCATTAGGTCATAACTTTCGCTTAAGGCCGCGCCAAGTCCACTATCCGAATCGTTTTCCACGTCTACGGCATAGCTTTCTCGTTCTAAACCTTGCTTGATAGCAGCGGCGATTTTCCGCTCATCCTCGATAATCAAAACACGCATAATCTAGTTAGATATTGTAGCCGAAATCTGAGAATGCGCTGTAGCGGCAGACGAGCCGAGCTGATATACAATAATTATGTGAGCACTCAAAAACAAAAAGTCGTAAAAACCATAGGTATAGTTGGCGCAATCTCCTTAGCTATATATTTTGCTAAAAACCCAAGTTTCCCTACCCCTGATAAACTAATTGTTTTTTTGGTTTTTGTGTTTGCGGCGTTCGGCCAGACCGCCGAGGGCCTACGTCGTTTCGGGCCATTCATTGTGCTACTCCTCATATACGAATCATTCAGGAGCGTTGCAGACAAGCTAAATAGCCACGTAGACTACCTAACAGCGCCGCATTTCGATTCTAGGCTTTTTGGCAATCTTCCGACTGTATATTTGCAAAACTTGCTGTGGAGCGGCCATGTGCGTTGGTATGACTACCTTTTGTACCTACCCTACTTCCTGCATTTTGTTATGCCTTTATGCCTAGGCATCATTGTCTGGAGGACCAAAGACAACATGTTCTGGCGAGTCATGAACACGTATCTCTTTGTGGCTTTTGCGGCATTTCTAACTTTTTTGCTAATACCGGCCGCGCCGCCTTGGCTAGCCGCCCAAAACCACTACATCCAGCCGATTGTGCGTGTTTCAGGGGAAGTCTGGCAAAATCTGGGTATCCACAATTTTCCGTCATTTTATAACCACATATCGCCAAACCCAGTGGCGGCCATACCGTCGCTACATGCTGCGTGGGCAACACTTCTGTTAATATTCGTCTATAAGCTCTACGGACGGCGCTGGGCGGCGCTATCGGCACTGTACCCAATCGCCATATTTTTCGGAACCATATACGACGGAGAGCATTATTTTTTCGACGTCTTGGTAGGTATAATCTATGCCGTGGCAGGCTACCTGATAGTACCGAAATTAATGCATGGCTACTCCGAATTTCGGAACCATCGCCAGCCGCGGCCTCATAGGGTTTCTAAAAAATGAGCAAATCTGTAAAAAAGAAATCAACTCCAAGTCTTCCGAAACGCAAACTTCTAATTATTTCTCTACTGATTATCTTGGGAATTTTGGAGCTAGCGTTGATTGCCTGGAAACTTGGTCAACCTAAACAGGCCTCGCCGCAATCATCAACCTCGATTCCTCAACGAACCGCTTCTGCTAACAAGCCGATACCAATCGAGTACCCCAATAATGAGGCGTCGAGCTTGTGGGTGGTCGTCAATAAAGGGCGAGTACTGCCAAGTACTTATGCTCCGACCCCCCTGGTTGTGCCAAATATCCCGCTCAATTTGAGCCCCTCAGTCGAATGGATGCATATGCGAAAGGACGCGGCAAAGGCGCTAGAAGAGATGGCGACGTCCGCGGCCAAACAAGGCGTGTATTTACGCCTTGGCAGTGGGTACCGTTCTTATGTCACGCAACAAGCTACCTACTCATCAGAAGTTAAGGCTTATGGCCAAGCGGTCGCAGATTCTGAGAGTGCGCGGCCGGGGCATAGCGAGCATCAGACGGGCCTGGCAGCCGATATTATACCGAACGACCGCAGCTGCGCATTCAGTGGTTGCTTTGCATCGACGGCCGAGGGGCTATGGCTCGCCAAGAATGCCTCAAAATATGGTTTTATAATTCGTTATCCAAAAGACAAACAAAGCTTAACCGGCTTTGTTTACGAACCCTGGCATATTAGATATATAGGCAAGGATCTCTCGGCTGTAATTGCTAAAAAAGGGATTATTCTGGAGCAGTACTTTGGCCTCGCGACCTCCGTGTCTTATCCAGCGAGTGATACTCTGTTAAAGCAGTAGACTTAGATTTTTTGCGATTTTCTGTGCCAGCGCTTGCCTAGTTTTTTCAAAACGCCGGCACGGGGGTCTGAATTTGCCGGCGTAATAGCTTCGGTTTGGCGGTGGACCTCCAAGAAAACTTGAAGCGTGGTTATTAGAACTATCATCAGCACCGGCCCAACGATAATGCCCAGGAAACCAAATAGATATATTCCAGAAAATACCGCCAATATCATTAGTGCCGGGTCGAGCCGGGCATGCGACGATACCAGCCTTGGCCGCATAACATTGTCGATATTCGTCACAATAAGCAAGTGGTTGGCTATTACCACAACTCCCTGCCACACATTGCCGGTCAATATTAGGCCGATACCTATGGGTATAGTTACTATCCCTGCCCCCAATGGTATTACAGACAGTACAGTTAGAAGTATCTCAAAGAAGAAAAATAAATTACCGAAGCCAACCAGAGCCAGCACAATTGCACTCTCGGTACCTTGCAAGAAGGCAATAATAAATTGGCCGCGGACGGTAGATTTGGTCATAGCACCAATGCGCTGAAGATATAAATTGCCTATCTCATCGCCCAAGGGATTCAGTTGCCTGATAACCGTTATTATTTTGTCTTGGCTGCGGACCATCGACATAAAGACGTATATGTAAATAACTGCCGTTGTGATCAGTCCGAACAATCCACTCAAAGATGAGACCAGACCATTCAAAAATGATTTTCCGAAAGACTCAAAGGTCTGGATTACCCAATCCGTCGCCTGCTGAACTGTTAGATGGTATGAACCGCCGATGCCAGCAATAAAGTTATTTACCCAATTAACAAAGCGGGTAATCAGATCGCTGGTATTGAGATCGCTGTTACTTGAGGTGAGGTTGTGTAGCAGACTCTGAATTTGCAGCGTCGTGAGTAAAATAACTACAACAAGGGGAATTATCACCACTAGCATAGACGCTATAAATGTCAGCAGAGCCGCTTGACCAGTGCTCCTCCCCTTTTTCAGAAGCCACTGGTAGAGAGGATTAAATAAGAAGGCTACTACGGCCGAGACGATAATTAACATCATATAGGGGCGTAAAAAGAGTGCCCCGATGACAACTGTGGCTACCATTAGCCAAGCTATCATACGTTTCTGATGCGAAGTTACTTGAAGTAGAGACATAGGTGTAATTTTATGTTATTTTACTATAATATTCAGTATTTGTAAAGAGCTCATCCCTTTATAAGTATGCCAAAAGCTCCCTTGGCGGCCAGAAATATACCGATTATTAATAAGCCGTAATTGATTAACTTGGTAGTATCCTTAGACATCCACCCATCTATGCGTTTTTCGACAGCTACCAAGCTCTCGTGTTTAAATTCATGATAATAAACGATCATGGCAATCGGCATAAGACCGATTATAATTACCCAAGCTATTGCTGCAAAAGAAACCAACAGACTCCACGAATTCGTAACTAGTGCCTTTGCCAGTAGCAGAATTACAAACAAGTTTGTCAGGCTTAGGGCTGTTTTCACGAATGAAAATATAAACAGAGGCAAAGGTTTATCGGGAGCATTTTCAATCTTGAAAGTTTTCGGAGAGGGCAGTGGCCCAACTCGGATGTAACGCTTAGCGACGTAAATGATAAGTAGTAACCCAGCTGCGAGGTCAATAAGCGGCGGGATAGAAATGCTATCTGATAGTTGCCTTAGGCTCACTGAGCCCTCAGGATCCATAACCAGCCCGGCGATAAATAATATTGCTAAAAGTGAGGATACGAACCCGCCTGCCAAAATTAAAGAATTTAAGATAGGGCGCCGCGTTTTTAACACCAGCAATATGTCCACGACTATAAGCATTGGGTTGAAAGCAACCAACAGCCCAAGCAAAGTTAGAAGTAGCAGATAGCCAAGAACTGCGATTATCTCCATTATCAAAACAATATTCCCCTAGCCGTTTTTTGGCAATCAGACTTTTAGTCGCTTTTGGGTACTAACTCAGTAAATGTAGTCATGGCTCCGGGACTTGGGTTCGAACCAAGATTGCTGGGACCAAAACCCAGTGTCCTACCATTAGACGATCCCGGACCGTCCAGCCAATTGTAGCAAATCGCCCATCTGTTTTACAGGGGCGGATTTCTATCGTATAATCTAAAATCAGATATGGCAAAGACCGCTAAAAGTGCGACAGAGCACATTCTGCCGCTATATATGAATGGACTTTCGGGCAGAATGATTAAACTGCCCGCTCCTCACGGTAAAAAGCGTGAGATGCTGCTGATTGCGGGACATCATACAAGCCTGGAACGCATCGGAGGATTAGCCGAGTTTCTAAACCGTTACGGCAGTGTAACTTCCCCAGACTTACCGGGGTTTGGCGGCATGGATTCGTTTTATAAAATCGGCGAAAAACCGACCATGGATAACTACGCCGACTATCTTGCGTCTTTCATGAAGTTTAGATACAAGAATCGACGAGTTACCATCATAGCCGTGAGTTTCGGCTTTAGCGTGGTCACCCGAATGCTACAGAAAAACCCTCAGATAGCCCAAAGGACAGACTTGCTGGTCAGCCTGTCTGGCTATGTTCACAAAGACGATTTCCGTTGGAAAAAAGTAAATATAATACTACTTGGCGGACTAGCGAAGTTGCTATCACTCCGGTTGCCCGCCTACCTAACGAAAATCCTAATTATCAGAGAACCGGTAATTAGATTACTTTATAAGATTGCACAGTCTCGACATCCTAAACTAAAAGACTCCGACCAAATTTCTCGCCAAGAAGCCATAGATTTTGAAATAAATCTATGGAAAATTAATGATTTGAGGACGTATGGCTATGTCGGCTCTAAAGGGTTTAACTTGGTCCTACCGAGGACACACGTCGACATTGGCGTCCACCACGTATCAGTCGACGACGACCATTACTTTGATAAGGTACGCGTCGAACAACATATGCGCCAGATTTTTCGCACTTTCGAACTTATAGCTACAAAGCTGCCCTCACATGCTCCCACTGTCTTGTCTTCGCCTAAAGATGTAGCGCCATTTGTACCGCCGAGAGTCCGAACATTGCTACGCAGGAGAGTCTGATTAACGTATACTGAAGCCTATGAAAATAGCCCTGGTCTGCCCTTATAATATGTTTGAGCGAACGGGCGGAGTCCAACAGCTGGTGACACATCTCCACGACGGTCTTGTCCAAAAAGGCCATATCGTAAAGGTTATCACTCAAAAGCCATCTGGTTTCAGCGGCAAGATTCCCGACGACTACATCTTGTTCGGCGTTTCCAGAAACTTTAATGGTGGCCTTGGTGTATCGGGAAACTGGGGAATGCCGAGCGATGGTGATGAGATTGGCTCGATTTTACGCAAAGAAAAATTCGATGTAATAAACTTCCACGAACCCTGGATGCCAATATTAGCCTGGCAAATGCTAAAACACTCAAAAGCTGCCCACGTTGGAACTTTTCACGCCAACCTAATAGATAGTACCGCCGCTAAATCATGGGTTAATGTGTTCTTACGTTATGGCAGAGGAATCGGCCAAAAAATGCACGTACTAACTGCCGTATCTCCGGCTCCAGCAGCCCTTCTGCTAAATAAAGCCAACACGGTTGCAGAGAAGAAGCTAATATCTAACATCAAATACATTCCAAACGGTATAGACCTAAAACATTATAAGCCGCCAAAAAAGCGCTTACCCCTGAATGGCCCGGATACAAAAACTATTGTTTATGTCGGCCGGCTAGACCAGCGGAAAGGCGTTGACATGCTCATAAAAGCCTTCGGCATAATTCAAAAACAACTGCCAAATACATACTTGATAATCGCCGGTGAGGGGCCAAAACGCACGAAGCTTGAACAACAAGCAAAGTATCTTAAGATCAACAACATACACTTTACCGGTTATGTTGACGAAGTTGAAAAACGACGGTTGATGGGGAACGGTGATGTCTTTTGCGCGCCTGCTACATACGGCGAGAGCTTCGGCATCGTTTTGGTAGAGGCTATGGCAATGGGCACTCCAGTTGTTGCCGGCAGAAACGCCGGGTACATAAATGTTTTATCTGGCCACGGCAGTATTGGGCTAGTCGACCCTAAAGCCACTGAGGATTTTGCCAATCGCATAATGATATTCATGTCCGATGATAAACTCGCCGGTATGCTGAGATCGTGGGGTTTACGAGAGGTTAAGAAATACGACTACCCAATAATTATTAATCAGTATCTAGCAGCTTATCGTGAGGCACTTGTTGCTGTAACTGATGAGCGTAATGGCAAGGCAAAAGATGAGCCAAAGCAAAAAAAGCTTTTCCGTCGGATTCTTGTACGACGACAGCCTCGATAGCCACGACGGCGTATCGCAATATGTAAAAACTTTAGGTGAGTGGCTGAGCACTAGAGGCCACCGCGTGACCTATCTGGTTGGAGATACAAAACTTAAAAGCTGGCACGGAGGAGAAGTTGTGAGCATGGCTCACAATATTGGGGTTTCTTTCAACCAGAACCGGCTCAGCGTACCGTTGCCAACAACTAAAAGGAATCTAAAAAGCAAGCTAGCCGGACGGATATTCGACTTAGTTCACGTCCAAGTCCCCTACTCACCTTTTATGTCGATGCGGGTGATAAATATGCTGCCCAAAGAAACTGCAATAGTAGGCACATTCCATATATATCCCGCCGGACAGGCTGCCAACCTTGGCTCTAAGGTTCTGGGTACAATATCACGCAAAAATCTCCACAAATTTTCACAAGTAGTCGCGGTAAGCCAGCCCGCTGCTGATTTTGCACGCAAATCATATGACATTGATTGTCAAATCGTGCCTAACGCAGTAGATGTAACAAGGTATAATCACTCAATTCATAAACCCAGTAGAGAGCCCAAGTACCACATAGTATTCATTGGCCGATTGGTTGAACGTAAGGGCTGCCTCTTACTATTAAAAGCCTTTGGGAAGCTAAGGCATAACCTGCCGGATTCTCGTTTAACTATTGCCGGCGATGGGCCGCAGATGGGACGATTAACATCATTCGTTAGAGACAACAATCTGGAAAGCTCGGTTGAATTTAAGGGCTATGTTAGCGAAAAACAAAAAGCCGAACTCCTCTCAAACGCCGACATTGCCTGTTTTCCATCTTTGTCGGGAGAAAGTTTCGGTATCGTGTTAATTGAAGCTATGGCTGCTGGAACGGCTGTTGTCTTGGGCGGTGATAATCCAGGATACCGCAGTGTTCTAGGAGGGTTTCCAAAACTGCTAATCGATTCAACCGACACCGCAAATTTTGCTAATCGATTATCCGAGCTACTGCAAAACGAAGACTTAAAACAAAGTGCACTTTCATGGCAACAAGCACAGCTGTCCAAGTATGATATTCGGCTTGTCGGACCGAAGATAGAGGCGATCTACACACACGCAATTGCCAACGCAATCAAAAAAGACCATAATTGAGCTTATGCCGCCTTCCAGAAAACTGACGGTAAACATCACAAACAAAACTATCCTAAGAACCATCCTGTGGATTTTTGGCGCTATTGCGGCGTACCGTTTTGTTGGCCAGATTGCTCACACCCTGACTCTTATATTTTTATCTTTTTTCCTGGCCTTAGCTCTCAATCCGGTAGTCGGTTGGATGAGCCGCAAGCTGAGCATTAAAAGTCGCGTTGGCGCAACGGCAGCGGCTTATATCATGGTCATTGCTATCCTAATAGCCTTTTTTGCTCTAATTACTCCGCCATTGGTGCGGCAGACGCGCGATTTTATTCGTGATGTCCCAGACATAGTCCACAACTTCCAGGCCCAGGATTCAGGCCTATCCAGAGCGGCAAAACATTACAATCTTGATCAAAAACTGTCAAAGGGTGCTAAAGATTTCGCGGCACACTACAGCAATTTCGGTAGTACTCTACTTGATACGGGAAAAAGGGTAGTTGAAACTATTGTCTCAATACTAGTAGTACTAGTGCTGACTTTCATGATGCTCGTCGAAGGTCCTAGATGGATAGAACTATTTTGGAAGAACGTCTCGGAGAAAAATCGCGAAAGATATCAGCACCTTACCAAGCGTATGTATCGGGGCGTTACGGGATTCGTGAACGGCCAGGTGATACTGGCTGCCGTTGCCGGCACATTTGCCCTGATTGCCCTGGAGATAGCGTCGCAAATACTAAACGTGTCTATTAACGCCATAGCACTCGCGGGCATTGTGGCGGTCTTTGGAATTATCCCGCTATTTGGCAACCTGGTATCATCGACGATTGTCGTGCTGGTTTGTTTGCTCAATTCAGTAGCACTTGGCGTCGTCATGGGAACATATTTTATCATCTACTTTTTTGTTGAAAACCACACCTTCCAGCCGTACTTACAGTCTCGGTTGAATTCGCTAACTCCGCTACTTGTGCTAGTAGCCGCGTTAATCGGTGTAGGTTTTGCCGGCTTTCTCGGAGCGATTGTTGCTATACCGGCCGCTACTACCATAAAGATTTTGCTAGAAGACCACTTTGTTCATAAACGAAAATTGGCCAAACCTTAAGATATTCTCAGCCGGGTCTGGTCCAAATCGGACCCGCTTCGGTGTCGTTAATTTCGACACCGGCGGTTTTTAGCTGATGTCTGATTTCATCGGCTTTGCCCCAGTTTTTGGCGCTCCGAGCCTCCTCTCTTTGTACGATTAGCCTTTTTTCATGAGTGCCCAGGTCTTTCCTTGGTAGCAAATTAAAGCCAAAGAGCTTGTCTAGGGTTTCCAGGAATTCTTCGAATTGCTTAACATTTATCGACTGGCTCGCAATTACTTCATCGATCGACTGGCTTAGAATGCTCAATGCCAGCGGAGTATTCATGTCATTCTCCAAAGCATCAACTACTTGGTCTGTTGCTCCAGATAAATGCTTACTAGCCTGAGATTTAGGCTTGAGTTGCCATCGTAAATCGGCCAAAGTGCGCAAATGATTTAACCTTGAACGGGCTGCTTCCATTCCCTCCCAAGTAAAGTTGGCTTCGCTGCGATAGTGGCTCTGCAAGACAAACATTTTGAAATCAAGGAGAGAGTAACCCCTAGACGTAATTTCATCAACACTAATGCTATTACCGAGCGATTTACTGATCTTGGCCCCATCCACGAGTAGAAAGTTGTTGTGAAGCCAATAGTTCGCAAATTTCTTACCTGTAGCCGCCTCAGACTGGGCTATTTCATTAGTGTGGTGTACCGGTATGTGATCGATGCCTCCGGTGTGAATGTCAATCGTAGAACCAAGGTATTCGATGGCCATAGCGCTACACTCGATGTGCCAACCGGGGAACCCTTTTCCCCACGGGGAATCCCACTCCATATCTCTTTTCTCGGAGTCTGAGCTAAACTTCCACAGAGCAAAATCTTGGGGTTGGCGTTTTTCTGGGTTTTTCTTGATTCGGCCATGTTCTGTGCTGTCGCCGAGGTCTAATTTGGCAAATTCGCCGTATTTTGGAAACTTTGAAACATCAAAATAGATACCGTCGCTAATCCGGTAGGTATAGCCCTTCTTCTCAAGAGTCGATATTAGCTCAATCTGTTGCTTGATATGATCAGTGGCTTTAGCATAAATATCCGGAGTCAGCAGGTTAAGCTCCTGCATCCCTTCCTTGAAGTCAACTTGGTATTTTTCGGCTACTTCCCAAGCACTCTTGCCTTCACGCTTCGCCCCTTTCTGTAGCTTATCTTCGCCCTCATCGGCATCGCTAGTCAGATGGCCCACATCAGTTATATTGAGTACTCTCTTAGGCTTGAACCCTGCGTTTAGAAGAATCCTTATAAGAGTGTCCCATCTGATATAGCTGACCCAGTTACCGATGTGCAAGCGGTCATAGACTGTCGGGCCGCAGGTGTAAATTGTGACCACGTCCTCCTCAATCGGGTCGAAATTCTCGATTGAGCGCGTGAGAGTGTTATAGAGCTTCATTAGAACGCTTGGATTCTATTTTAGTTAGCATTTCCGAAGCGAGTTTTATTGTAGCGCTTTTTACGTCTTCGTAACTGCGTCCGTCAGTAATCTTGAAGCCGCTTGCATAAGGATGCCCTCCGCCTCCAAAATGCTCGGCCAAATCACCGGCTATTCCCCAGCCGTAGTTAGCCCGGATTTTGGCTGTAGTCTTGCCATCTCGGTAAGTTTTAAAAGCAATTGCTACTGCTGTATTTTTTGCTAAGCGCATATCGTCTAAGACAAGCATTGGGGGGTTGTATAGTGGGCTGTAGCGTTCAATTTCTGCGTGCGGAATGTGAACAACTGCGACGCGGTCGTCATCGTAGAACTCGACTCTTTTTAAAAGCTCTCCTTTATAATGGACTAATTCTGGCTCACGGCGTATAGACTCTCTTCGGGCGTTTTCAAGCTCAGGCAAGTTCACCCCCTGTTCTACCAGTTCAGCAATAATGCCTATTGAGCGAGCAGTTGTCGCTTCGCTCATCAAACCGAGACTATCGCTTAAAATCGCCATAGCTATAAGCGGCTTTGCCGGGCTGCCAATTTCCCAGCCCAAGCTATTGGCAAGATCATAAATCGCTTCTCCAGTAGCAACAGCCTTGGGTGTGTACATGACATCAGCATAATTGATATTGGCTCTTGTGGAGTGATGGTCAATTACAATTGTTGGCCTAGATGCTAGCCAACCTCTAGCGCCGCTTTTATCGAGCTGCTCCAAAAGAGTATCGCTGTTGGTATCTACAATTATCGACGCGTCAAAGTGATTTGGCATTTCGTTCTGAATCCTTGCCCACCCGGGTAGATAATGGAGATATGAGGGTATGTCGACGCCGCAGTAGAGAATCACCTCCTTTCCTCTATCTCCCAGTATTGACTCCAAAGCCAGCGCGCTGGCCAAACTGTCGATATCTGGATTATCAGCCTGAACGACGACTATCTTCTTTGATTCGTCGACAATTTTACCAATTTGTTCGGTCTCAGTTTTCATATTAAAAGTATAAACTATATCTTCTGGCGGCCCTCGAGGGCTCGGGTCAATGTAATCTGGTCGGCATACTCTAAGTCAACACCTACCGGCAAGCCGCGGGCGAGACGCGTAATCCTGACCTTATTGCCAGCTTTTTCAATTTGCTCAGTAACGAAAAGCGCTGTTGTCTCTCCTTCAACGCTGGCATTTGTCGCGAGGATAACTTCTTCGACCTTGTCGGCCTTAATTCGTTTAATTAGCTCGATGATGTGGAGTTGGTCTGTACCTATACCATCAATCGGTGAAACTAACCCGCCCAGTACATGATATGTGCCACTATAACTGCCGGTATTTTCTAATGCTACGATGTCGAATGGGTCAGCTACCACTGCAACTTGGCGTTTATTGCGGCGCGGATCGGTATATAGGGGACTAAGTTTTTCACTACTTTCAATCAATGCAAAAGTTTTAGGGCAATAACTTATAGAATCGTGCAGAGACTCTAGCGCAGATGAGAGCGACTTGGACTTAGAACTGTTAGCTTTCAGTAAATAATATGAGTAGCGCTCGGCGCTGCGCGGACCTACACCCGGCAAATTTCTAAATGCTTCAATGACCGCCTGTAGGGGTTTCGGAATAACGGAGCTCACAGCCTTGAGCTACATTCCTAAGCTGCCAAGCGCGCCCATCATCGGCTGCATCTTCTCGGCGGCCAACTTCTGGCTCTGGGAGATGGCTTCTTTGATTGCTTCTTCAAGCCACTGTTCAAGTTCTCCTATGTCGTCTAGGTCTACCATCTCAGGATCGACAGAAACTTTTTTTATCTTTTGCTCGCCATTGATTTCTATTTTAACGGCGCCATCGCCGGACTCTACAGTAATAATCTCTTTTTGTAGCTCTTTTTGTAGCTTTCTGGCCTTCATCAATAGTTTGGCCTGGTCAAACTTACTCACAAAAACTCCTTACATCTGTTAAAAGGTAGCGTTTGCTCTTCTTAAGATGCTAGCCGCTACTCCTTAGGATATTTTAGCACGTAAAGAGATTTAGTTTGTTTGGTGTTTGGCCAGGCAACTAGACTATATCTAACTGAGTAGGCCAGTTGGGCAATCACTACCAGGGCAATTAAGACTAATGCGAGAGTTGAAGCAAAAGGATTATGGGGGAACACACGCCGCCATTCTAGATACAAATAGCGTAGTCCTGCCGCCATCATTACAAAAAGAGACATAAGCCCATAACTGAGAAAGTATGGGTCGCCATTTATGCCGGCTACCAAAACCGAGAACAAGGTTGCCCCGAAAAGCCACAGCAGTAATTTGCGGGCCTTTGTGCTCAAGGCATATATACCGAAAACTATAAAAGTTGTCTGTAGAATACTCATCATCGGCAGTCGGCCAACAATTATATCGATGTGATTTCGCATCAGTATAACTAATGATGATGCGCTCCAAAGCACAGATGCGGCTAGTTCTGTTGGTGAGCGCCAGACATCAGGAATTCCCGCTATATCTGCTGCCAGCGACGGTGCCTTTACGATTGCCGATACCATCGGGAGTAAAAACGCAATTCCCAGAACACACCCAACCCCTATAGATAGCCTAGAAGTTCGGCTAAGTCCTTCCGAGAGCCAATGCCTCCCAAACAATAAAGCAATCAGTAAAAGCCACGGCATAGCCGGAGTATACAGCGCGGCAGCTGTGGCTACGCAGATCAATATCCACCACCAACCTGTCTGAGCTTGGCTTCGTTTGAAGGCTAAGAGCAGTGCAGTTAGAATCACCGGCCACAAATACATCACATCGGGGGAGGCGTTTCTACCCAGCAGAACCGCCCACGGTGTAGCAACAACCAGTATTCCAGCAAAAAAAGCCGCTGTTTTACCAAACCAGACTCTCAAAATGTAAAAGATGCTTATAGCTACTGCCAATGCAATCGATGCAGAAGCTAGCCTGCCCGCAGCAGTTTGCCCGGGGATAAGCGAAATAAAGGCATGCTGAAGTGAAAAGTATGGAATGTTAACGCCACCGTCTAAAAGCGAGGGCAGATTTATAGAGTGCTTTATTGAAGAATACTCACGGGGTGATAAGCCAGACGTCAATGAACCAAGCCGCCAAAGATATAAGACAGAGAAAAATACAGCTAATCCTCCGAAAACAGCCAGTGATTTGTAGCTCCACCCGCGCGGCATGGCCCGCACTTTACTATGCATATGCTAAATTATAGACTCTAGGGTACATATTTCCGAAGATAACGGCCTAAGTGAAAGGCTGATCGTGCTTAGTGTCTAGGTCTCTAAACCGCTGTTTTTCTCTGTCAAAGTATAGTTCAAAATTCCCGGTTGGTCCGTTGCGGTGCTTTTTAATATATATGTCAGTTACATTCTGGCGGTCAGTTTCAGGGTTATAGTATTCTTCCCGGTAAAGGAACATAACGATGTCGGCATCTTGTTCAATTGAGCCGGACTCGCGTAGGTCAGCAAGTTGCGGGATCTGTGGCGAGCGATTCTCTACTGAACGGCTTAGCTGAGACGCCGCCACAACCGGTACATTAAGCTCGCGAGCTAAGATTTTTAGGCTGCGGCTAATTTCTGAAATTTCTTGAACTCGGTTTGCAGTGGACGCAAAGCGAGAGCCGCCGCTCATCAACTGAAGATAATCAACCATTATAGCTGCCAGAGGGTGTTGGTGATGCATTCGCCTGGCTTTTGTTCTGAGATCCGAAACGGTTATTCCCGAAGTGTCGTCTATATAGATTGGTGCTTCAGCCAGCGACCCCATGGCGGTACTTATGCGCTCAAAATCTCCATCGTCCAGCCCTTCACCGGTTCTGAGCTTCCAGGCGTCGACATTGGCTTCGGCGGCCAGCAATCGATCAACTAGCTGCTCCTTACTCATCTCAAGGCTAAAATACAATACCGCTCCCTGATCAGTTTTAGTAGCGATATCAAGCGACATATTGAGCATTAACGCCGTTTTGCCCATTGACGGCCGGCCGGCGATAACAACTAAATCAGAGCGCTGGAGGCCAGCTATGCGTTTGTCTAGATCCCTCATACCGGTTGGGATACCACGAATACCGCCTTTATTGCGATGGAGGTCGTCTAATCTGTCGAAACTCTCGCCCAATATAGATTCGAGTGAGGTGATATCTTGCCTGACCTGATGCTGGCTGACTTCAAATAGCCTTGTTTCAGCCTCTTCTATCAGTTCCGGTAGTGTTTTATCTTCTTCGCGTCCTATCGCCGCAATATCGGCTGATGCGTTTATCAATTTTCGGCGGATAGACTTATCGGCAACTATCTGAGCGTATTGCTCAAGGTGGGCAGCTGTTGGTACAAAATTGGTCAGTTCAGTCAAGTAAGAGGCTCCGCCAATACTGTCGAGTTTGCCAGAGCTCTTTAGCTGTTCGCTTAAAGTGAGTATATCAATCGGGCTGCGCTTATCGTGAAGGGTGCGCATTGCGGTAAAAATTATCTGGTGCTTTGCGTCATAAAAGTCATTAGCGGCTATGGCATCGGCAATCTTAATAAATGAACCGGAATCAATTATTAGGCTGCCTAGAAGTGATGTTTCGGCGTCAATACTTTGCGGTGGAGATCCGGTTTTAGCATCCCTGTCCATGGTTTCTATGATTCTAGCACTTCGGTAGAACCAAATATATTGTTAATGGTTTGGTCTGCATATCCGTGGTCAGCTTGGCCATTCTCATCTGCCAATGAAACTGACTTGTCTACTTCGCAAACGATTCTTAACTTATGCCCGCTGAGTTCTTCTATAATCCGGCCGATACTGGCAATGTTCTCTGCTCGATTAACTTGCTTAGCATGAAGCGGATAGGCGAAGATTAAGCTGAGTTTGTCGTCCTCAAAAACTGGGCGCGAAAGCCGCAAAGCGTTAAACAAGGCCGGTGACTTTGCTTTTACAGTCTCTAAGATTTCCGGCCACTGCTCAACCCCTATTTTTGAGCTGCTTTGTCGACTTCGTGTCGAGCGATGCTTTGTGGGCTTTTTTAGCGTTGATTCGAGTGATATCGTGTCCTTGGGAATCTCCTTAGGCGGTTTTTCTTCTGTAATCGGACTCTTCGGGTCTTCAATTGACTCAATTGCTGCCAGTACGGCTATTTCGAGTGACTCCTGTGGTCTGGAACTCTCGGAGACCGAAAGTAAATCCTTAAGTAGCGATGTAGTTCTGTTCGCGGTGTGCCCGTGTTCTATTATTCTGCTCCGTAACTCGTGGGCTATTGATTTAGCCGTCACTATTGGGCTTGCGGCTTGTTCTTTGAGCTCGTCAAGAAGTTTCAAGGCTCGCTTGGGGTCTTTACTGTCGATACTAGCGAGCAAGTCGTTTATTGCTTGTGAGCTCGGTAGGCCAAGTAGCTCCCTAACATCGACCAAGCTGATTTTCTTAGATACCGAACTAAGCTGATCCAGGTAACCGATAGTGTCGCGTAGGCTGCCATCGCCGTATTCTGATAGCAGTTCGATGGCCGCGTCATCAAAGGCTATATTTTCTTTCGCGGCAATATTACTTAGAAGCTTCTGCGTCTCCGACGGAGTTATGGGCTTGAAATTAAACCTCTGAGTTCGACTGATAATTGTCTCGGGTAATTTATGGGGCTCGGTGGTAGCTAAGATGAATATACAGTGGGCAGGTGGTTCTTCGAGCGTCTTTAATAGGGCATTGAAAGCTTCTTTAGTCAGCATATGAACTTCGTCAATTATGTAGACTTTGTATTTAGCTTGAGCGGGTGCTATCCGCACCTTTTCACGAAGATCGCGGATTTCGTCGATGCGCCGATTACTAGCAGCGTCAATTTCGATAATGTCTAGATGGACCGCGCTATCGCTGTATCTAAGATTGTTTACCTCGAAAGCCATTATCCTGGCAACAGATGTTTTTCCTACTCCACGAGGCCCAGCAAATAGATAAGCGTGGCTCAATCTGTTCGTTTTTAAAGCCTCAGACAAGGTTTTAACAATTGCCTGCTGACCTATCGTTTCGGAAAAACTTCTCGGTCGATATTTTCTATATAAAGCCTGTCCCACAGTAACCTAATTATAGATGATAATAACGGTGGTTCAGATTGTAGAAATTACCAGAGATATAGTCTGTTAGATTTTTCCTGCGAGCAGTAGACGGCCAAGGAATTTACGATACCGGAAGAATCATTAGGCTGCAGTTGCCTGAACTGACTTAGCTCACCTTTCGCTATTGAATATCGTTCTTTAAAGTTCTTACCGTTGTCTGCGCACCAATCTGGCCTAAATTTACTCTGTAATGGCATAAAATGTCCGGCTATAAATACGCATATCAAAAGAGAGGCGCCAAATACTGCAAAGAGCCTTATACTAATCGGTGGTACTCTTCTCATTTAATAAAAGCTAGCTGTAAATTAAGAAGCAGTAGAGTTAAAGAGCAGCTTCTAAAGCGGCCCATTCGGCATTCACAGAGTCGTCTTCGGGGATGTTTACGCTCACTTGATCTCCGGGTTTGGCTTTGAAGTACGTAACACTAGCCAAAAGTACCCGGTATTCCTTATCGTTTACTTCAACGAAATAGTGGCCCTCTTTTTGTTGCAAGACACCAACCACTTGCTTGCGAGGGACTGGACCAATTTGCTTATAGAGGAATGAACCGTCGTCAGCGATAGTTAGCTTTAAGATATCACCTTGAACGAGCTTTGACTTACTAGCGTAGTTGGCCGGCACGGGGTAGGTCTTGGCGTCTGAACCGACCATGTTTTGCCCATCAAACACGCCTTCGATAATCTTGCCCAGCGCCTTATCTTTGACTTTGTCAACAAGCTCAGTGTCTTCACCAACTAGACTTATGAGTAACTCCTTAGCGGCAGCTACATTCGTCTCAGCGTCGCTGAGAAGCGCCCTTAGGCGTTTTATTTGCTTTTCAGGTATATCTGGCATCTGTTTTCTCCAACCCCTAGTCTTTGTTTGACTACAGTGTCTGAACCAAACCTACCATATCTGTTGGTGCAAGTCAAAATGTCAAGTTTAAGGTTGTGGATAAACCGAACCTAGGCCAGCTCCACGGTTGCACCCGCAGCTTCGAGTGTTTTCTTGGCCTCTTCGGCCTCCTCTTTAGATGCTTTTTCTTTTATAGCCTTAGGCGCTTCGTCAACTAGGGCCTTGGCTTCTCCCAACCCGAGCCCTGTGATGTCCTTAACAGCCTTAATCACGGCTACTTTCTGAGCTCCGGCATCTTTCAAAACAATATCGAACTCAGCTTTCTCTTCTACTACCGGGGCTCCGCCCGATTCTGAGCTAGGTGGTGCTACTGCCGCAGCTGGAGCGGCGGCACTAACGCCCCAATGTTCTTCCAAATACTTTACGAATTTGCTAATCTCTAAAGCGCTTAGCTTGTCGAGTTGCTCGACCAGCTTTTCAAATTCCTTGGGCGCTTTGCCTCCCACAGAATCTTTTTTTGTGTGCTCAGATGGCTTTTCGTCCTTTGGTGCTTCTTGCCTTACTTTAGTATTTTCTTCTGACATGATTTCTCCTTAGTTACTTAAATTATTTCTCTAAACTTTTCGCCCTAGCGATGAATAAGTTGAACACACTAGTCAAGTTTGCCGATATTACAGATGCTAAATTGGATGATGGCGCGATCAATGTGGTTATCAGTTGTGCTCTTAGCTGGTCTTTGGACGGTAAATTAGCAATAGCTTCGATGTCAGTAGCGTCTATGAGCTGTCCGTTACTGTCTATGCCGCCAACGAACTTAATCTGGGGATTGGTCTTAGCAAAACTAGCTAGAGCCTGCGCCGGAGCTGCTTCATCTTGGTCATTAAAACCATAAAGTAATTGCCCATTCATACCATCCAATGTGTCAATGGAACGCCCAAAAGTGGATTCTAGCGCTCTATTGAACAGGCGGTTCTTAATTACTTTGTATTTAGTTCCGCTTGAGTTTGCGCTGCTTCTCAGCTCTTGGAGTGACCTAACCGTAGTACCTTCATAACGTGCTATAACGGTCATCTTTGAGCTAGAGAGCAGAGACTCTGCCTCGTTCACGACTAATTTTTTCTTTTCTCGGCTAAGTGCCATGTAGATTAACCTCCCTTAAAGTAAAAAAATCGTCTCGCCAAAGACAACTTCTTCTCTTACCTAGGTAGCAGATTAAGGCTTTTTAGCCGGCTACTGTCTTTGGCAACTGTTACAAGGTAACATATTTGCCACTTTGATACAAATTCTATAACTTCCCATGATGGCGTCTACTTGAGGCCTGCCTGCCGCGGCGTCGGCTTTTTGTATTTAGGCGTTGTCCTGAAACCGGCGCCTCACCCTCATCAACTACTGTTGATAAGATATGGCTGTTACCAATTATTATTGGATGTACCTCAGCGGCTAGGTCTTTTAGGCTCTGGACTAAGCCTCCGGGTGGTTTCTTTGCGGCCGCCTCGATTAAAGATAGGCCGTTTAAAGACAATTGCCATCGGTTGTGGTTTCCACGTAGTACAGAATATTGAGCGGCTTCATCCATTCCTTTAGATTGCAGCAAGCTATTTAGTTCCAAGCTGGCATCAAACGCTTCTAGGAATGCGTCATCATGCAACGAGGCATCAACCTCAGGCGGTACCTCGTAACCGTATCTAGGAGTAAGTGGCTGTGCTTTAGTAGCCACGTTTTTTGTTGATTGAGCTAGTTTGTATATTTCGCCGAAATCGGCCAAACAGTCAAACTGGTACCAAACCCTGGTTAATAATTCTTCTGGGTTAGATGCACACAGGCTTTTTAATATCTGGGATTTTTGTTCATAATCCCACTTGTCAACCATGGTCGCAAGGCCACTCTGGCCCAAGTTGCCGTAAGTGTAAATCGCCTCTTCTATAAGCTCAAATTCATTCCTGGGACTATACTTCGCCAATACGGCTGACGTACCGCTTTGATCAACACTACTGAATCCCCCTTTTGCAATATCGTTTGTTAAGGCTTCAAAGACGGTCTGGCTGGTCGCGTTGGCTTGGAATTTGCCATCCTGTACGGTGCTGCCTAACTTGAATGACGTTAGCTCCTCAAACCGGCTAGTTTGAAAGAATTTTTCTATCCGGTTCTTGTTAAGACCACTAGAGACTATACCGACATCACATAATGCCGCCATTGGAGTTATCGCCGCTGCAATAGTGTGATTTAGCGTGGGCTTACTCTCATCAAATTGCCGCCGGATTTCTATTAGTCGCTGCATAGTATCATTGTATTTTCTTAATACGGCCGGTGGCAGGTTCTTTGGGATGTAGTACTTCATAACCTTATTTCTGGCCGGCCAATCAAGGCTAATCGTCATATCATTTCCGACGATTGCCATCATCCGGGAGGCGGCCAGCAGGCTAATGTCTTTGAGTTCGATGATTCCTGCTGAGTTGTCCTTAGGCACATCGGGATTTACGGATAGCATATTATTTCGGCGATTGGCTGGTTGTATGTCTTGAGAGTCTTTAAGATTCACTGTCGCGCTTTGTCCATTGTGGTGAGGCTTTGGTAGCATTGGCTTAATAATTTTCCATATTTTGTTGCTGATATCAGGTATTGTGGCTATCTTGTCGCCCGAAAGGCAATCAACAGCTATGAAGTCCTTAGGAAACAGGCGGCAGAGGCTGTCGTACGCTTGCACGGATTTACGCAGGTGGTCCTTGTCAGCTTCGTGCTCATCGTGGACCTTATCAGTATATGAACGCAACTTCTTGCCTTTTATCAACTCATACGAAACTTCAGCTGGCACACTAAGGTATATGTTCAGGGTTGGTCTGGGGACACCGAGCAGTTGAAATTCTAGGCTTTCTTCCCAGATGAAAAAACCTCTCTGCTGTGCCGGTTTGGTAAATTTCGCGCCCTGGTGTGCCATATTGGATCCCACATATCGGTTTGCTAATACTATTTTTCCCAAGTCAAGACTTCTTCGAATTTGCGGTGCAGACTCAAATCTGTCTAAGGCATAAAAAAGAGAGGCGCTGTAGGGACTAATCTCTGACGCTGGGCCGTATTCACCATTCAAGTAGCGTTTTACGAAATGGCTCGAAGGTTCGCCGTAGCGCGGAAAGTCATAAACATCTACATTATGTCCGGCCGCTTCTAGTCTAGCTTTCAGGAGTTTGAACTGAGTAGTCTTACCTGACCCGTCGCTACCTTCGAGTACGAAAAATAGGCCCTTGTCCACAGTTATAAAGCTTTCAGGCCTTTTATTTTTTTCGGGACTGAGCGCTTATCGAGATAAGCTCTAGGTAGCATAAGCTCGGGGCGCCAATTTTTAATCAGGTCGCCAAGGCTAGTACCACTCTGGTATTTACCGCTAAAGCCTCGATGGCGGCCTTCCCCGTAATTTCCGATTACTTCACCAGTCTGATGAAAAATAATTTGGGCTATACGCTCACCGACTGGCAGCAAAATAATTTCACTGTGATTTAAGTTGAACACCTCCAAAGTCAACCGGTTGATATATCCCGGGTCAATCCAGCCGGCATCAAAACTAACCGCTACTCCGTTTCGTCCCCAACTAGAGCGAGAGCGAACTTCGCACGCACCAGGTGGTAAAATACCGAAAAATTCGTGAGTGTGCGTTAAAATTCGTTCTCCCGGCCTAACCGGAATTACTGGGTGCGTGAAAGGAATTCCTTTTAAGGGCTTGACGCCGTTTTCATCGCTCCACTTTTTGTGGGGCATAGCTGTTAGCGCTCCCTCGAAATACCGCTTTACGTCGTCTTTATCAAAGGGATTGTATACTGGGTGGTCCTTCGACCTCTCCGTACGATAATAGTAGTTGCCTAGCGTTACATCCAGACTAGCGTGAGCAACGTGTTTTTTTTCAAATGGAGTACAGACGATGTGTCCATCTTCCACTGCCTGCAAGATTTGCTTATTGCTGTATACACCCATCTATAGGTAGTTCCTTATATAAGATTCTAATTATGTTGTAAAGATGTCGCAAATTATAAGGATGCTTTGACACTCGGACCCATGGTGGTTGTGACATAAACAGACTTGATATACGTTCCTTTGACAGACGCAGGCTTAGCCCCGCGGACGCTATCTATCAGAGCTTGGGCGTTCTGGACTAACTTCGCAGTCCCAAAACTGGTTTTACCGATTGAAATATGGATGATACCGGCTTGGTCAACCCGATATTCAACCTTCCCTGCTTTAGCCTCTTTAACTGCTTCGGCAACATTTTTAGTGACCGTCCCGCTCTTGGGATTTGGCATCAATCCCCTGGGTCCCAGAAGTTTTGCGAATTTACCAAGACTAGCCATCAACGCCGGAGGCGCTATTAGTACGTCGAACTCGATCTGTCCCTTCTCAAGCTGGGCTACTAATTCGTCGCTACTGGCGATGTCGGCACCGGCAGATTTTGCCTTGTCGGCTTCCTCAGCCTCTACAAAGACCGCTACTCTCACTTCCTTACCTGTCCCGTTTGGCAATACCAAGCTGCCTCTCACATTTTGATCAGCTAATTTTGGATCAATGGCAAGGTTGATGTGCATCTCTACTGATGCATCGAACTTAGTTGTGGAAGCTTTGCAAGCTAAGTCCAGCGCTTCCGATAGGTTATATGCGGCACCCTGGTCGATTAATTTAGCGGCGTCTCTATACTTTTTTCCGGCCCTATCAATCTTACTGCGGGGCGGTTTCTGAGTTTTTTTTGATTCGTCCGCTTTTGTTTCCTTTGCGGAAGTTTTTTTCCGCTCTTCCTTGATCTGCGCTTCTTCTGACTCCTTTATCGATTTAGCACTTCGTCTGCCGGCCTTGGCGACAGAACTGTCTTTTTCTTCTAACTCATCACTCCCCGTCTTCTTAGCTGCTGGGGTTGCTTCAATAGCTTTTTCAGGCTTAGTTTTTTGCGACTTTTTTGCAACTACTCCAGTTTTCTTTTTTTCGGCCATAATCTCTCCTTCGTGGTAATAGCGCCGTTTTGGCTCCCACTACTTAATATTTACGAATCTAGCTCAACACCCATACTACGCGCCGTACCGGCAACCATTTTCATTACCGCCTCAACATCAGGAGTGTTCATATCATCAGCTTTTGCCTCGGCAATTTCACGTAGCTGAGACTGCGATAGCTTTTTTTCCAGTTTAATTTTATTCGGCTCACCGGAGCCCTTATCAACCTTCAAAGCTGAGAGAATAAGCTCGTCCGTTGGAGTTCCCACGATTCTCCAACTCATTGTTCGGTCATCGTAAATGGTGATATGCACGGTCAACGTCTGTCCCATACGGTCTTTCGTTTCTTCGTTGAAAGGGTTAACGAAATCCATCATGTTAACACCGTATTGTCCAAGGCTAGAGCCAACCGGCGGACCGGCACTGGCTTGCCCGCCGCGTACTTTCATTTTCAAACTTGCTGTGGCTGTTTTTGCCATGCCTATACTCGCTTTACCTGGAGGCCGTCGAGCTCTACTGGTGTCTCACGCCCAAACATGTTCACCAAGACTTTTAATTTGCCCTTCTGTGAATCAATCTCATTGATTGCGCCATCAAACCCCTTAAATGGGCCATCAATGATATTAACAACTTCGCCAACACTGTAATCAAACTTGTGCTTGGGCTCTTCGCGGCCCATGCGTTTCATGATTTTGTGAATTTCATCATCGCTTAGAGGAGTAGGCTCGGCGCCGGTACCTACAAAGCCGGTAACATTTGGGGTGTTGCGAACGATATACCACGCGTCTTCGCTGAGTTTCATTTCAACTAATACGTAGCCTTGAAAAATGCGTTTTTCAACAACTTTCCTCTTGCCGTTTTTAATCTCTATCATCTTTTCCTTGGGCACTAATACCTGGAAAATTTTATCAGCCATATCGAGCGATTCCGCCCTTTGCCGAATACTTTCAGCAACCTTTTCTTCGTAACCTGAATACGTATGTATGGCATACCACTGCTTCGTCGAATTATATCGTTTAGTCACCTGATTCATTCCTTTATTTAAGAATTACCTTTTTAAAGATTTCGTCCAGACCCTTGTCAACTACAGCCACCAGTGCACCAAACACTAGAGCGAAAATGAACACAGCTCCAGTAAGCCTCCAGGTTTCCTTGCGGCTTGGCCAAGTGACCAGTCGAACTTCTCGCCACGAATTGACAAAGTAGCTTGGAACCAATCGGCGAAGAACTCTCTTTATGAATCGCCATATTGGCGTGAATGGTCGTAAAACCGGCGTTAAAAATCCGGAGAGTGCCCTAAAAGGCCGGCTGCTTGCCCGGGTTTTTCTAGAAACGCTGGCAGAATCGGATTGTTTAGACGAAACCTCAATCTGCTCGCGTACGGTTGGCGCGGTTTTTCGGATTCGCGGTTTATTGCGTCGTGGTTGCGCTTTAGGCATCTTCCAAATACTACCAATCTAAAAGCCTACTCTTAGAGTAGGCCGTTAAAGTCAAGCATATCAGAAGAGTAGCCAAGTATCAAGCTGTACCTGTAATAGGCATTATCGACGGGCTATAGGTCCCTATCCGTTTACGTAGTTGCCTATATTTTGGCATTTTTTTCGACACTAGATTCCAAAATTCTACGCTATGGTTGGGCACCTTAGTGTGGGCAAGCTCGTGGAGTAGTACATAATCGATTAACTCCCAGGGAAGCTGCATTAAATAGCTGTTGAGGTTGATATTGGCCTTAGAAGAGCAACTACCCCATCTAGAGGACATCTTCTTAACAGCGACTTTTTTATATTTAAAACCATGCGCGTGCGCAATATCACTCAAGCGCTTAGGAAGTACCAACTTGGCTTCTTTTATAAGAGCCGCTTCACAAGCCTGGTATGCGATACGTTGAACCTTAGGGTTATCGAGACTATAGTCCGACGTGATTATTATATTGTTTTGTCTAACATAGGAGCGTGCCGCTCCAGGTGCTGGTAAGCCACTTTTAAAAACCAGACGGTGGCTCTTGCCTATTATCGCGCCATCGTACAGCAACGGAACCGAGTATTTGAGCCGTCGTGCGACAATCCAATCTTTTTGGCGTGTAGCAAAAACCAATCCGGCATTGTAGGGTAGCCAAGCAGGCATACTTACTCTAATACTGCCGTCTCGGCTAACACTTAAGCGGAGGCTTTTTGCGCCCCGCCGTTTAGCCAATGTTATTTCACCGATATCGGTGACTACATACTTTTTTTGTACCAAGATGGCTACCTTTTTTTGGTGCTAGTTATCGTAGATGTTGATATTTCGTCTGGTATAGTCAACACGCCCGGCGTTAGGGTTTGGCACAAGATTTACGAGCTCCGGCATTGCCACATGACTCTGGATGGTGCTTCCTTTAACTAATCCCATCTGGTACAGTCGATTTATAATGGCGTTTTTTTGAGTTATAAAGTTGTGTTTACCGCTAGCTACCATATAATCTTCGTCCGGCAATGGGTTTTGCATTATGGATGAACGGTGTTCAAAGCTAGCCTTGGTCTGGTCTTCTGAATATTTGTCGTCAAGTGTCCGCTTATCACGTCTCTGAGTTCGGGCAAAAGCGTTTTCAGCGTCTACCTGGAGCCAGATTAGAAGATACTCGGCGTGGTGCTTTTTTGCAAAATCGCGCATTTTTTTCCTGTGTGAAACGCGCGATAAATTTACATCATAGACTACACTAACTCCCGATTTTAGAAACTCTTCCGTTAAGTAATTCATCAAGTGTGTGACTACGGCATTCTCTTGGTTGTCGTGTCGCGGTCGGCTAAAAAGTTCGTGTCTAATTCTGTCGGCGCTAACTCTGGCAACTTGCAAGACGTCTTCTAAATTACGGGCAACATAACTCTTGCCAGAGCCTGGAAAGCCATACAAGCATATGAGCACGGGTTTATTTAACTCGATTTTGTTCATCACAATGATACTAACACCGTTTATCGGTAACTGAAAAGGTGCAAGTACTCCTATAATTAGCTTGGCAGGAGTGGAGGGAATCGAACCCCCGACCTTCGGTTTTGGAGACCGACGCTCTAGCCAGCTGAGCTACACTCCTTTAGCTACATCTTAAAATAACAGAAACTATATCTATAAACTAGCGCCGTGCGGGCACTACGTTCCGACCGAGGTTCTTCTTAGTTTCAATTTGCTTGGCGTTCACTCTCTTAACCGGGCAGTATTTCCTAAGTTCCACTTTGTCGGGTGTATTCATAGTGTTCTTAGTCGTGTAATAGTGGCGTTGCTTACACGCCTGACACGTTAAACCGACTAATTTTCGTTTATCGCTTTTTTTGGCCATCCCGATGATTCTACCAGCTGCTACATGGTTATACAAATGGAGCCGACGACGAGGATTGAACTCGTGACCCCCTCCTTACCATGGAGGTGCTCTACCACTGAGCTACGTCGGCGAGTATTTAACAGATGTATTGTACTAGAAATCCGTATATCTAAGAAGTAGCCGAAAGGCTGATGGCTTTCTCGACTTTTTCTATAGCGTCGTGTACATTCTTTGCCTCAAATTTAGCGCCAGCCGCCGGTTTGTGGCCCCCACCACCGAGGCTGTTGGCAATTGCCGAAACATCTTTTGTCCCGCTCAGTGCACGCAGCGAAACCGAATAGTAATTCTCCCCCTGGATTGTATTTTTATAGACAATAAAGCCCCATGTGCGTCCTCCGATATTGCGGATATATTCGTCTAGGAAACTGCCGACGGGACGCTGGAGATCAATTTGCCTGCTGCCGTCATTTATCCACCCTGCAACTGTCTCATCCTTAAGATAACTATATGTGTAGTCTTTGCCATGCATGGTGTTGCTGGCTAGTTCACTTAGTATCTGCATATCCCCGTCCTGGAAGCGATAGAGCTGGTTTTTTATATTCTCAATGACAGCCCCGGCTTCAACAAGCTCGGACGCTAGCGAAAATACCTCTTTGTGAGTTCCGTCTTTCATATAGACAAACCCGCCTGTATCAGAAAATAGCCCAGCCATGGTGGTCTGTGCGTAGCCCTTGGGCTTTTTTAAATTCATTACTTTAAATAGAATCTGGTATACGTTTTGTACAGTCGCGGGGCAGTTATCGTTGATGTATATGTCGGCATTGTCACGCCCGGCCTCTTCGTGGTGGTCTATCAATACTGACTTTAATGAGTTTTGCGCTACATAATCACGTACCTGCTGTCCATCGTGACGACTAGCGCGTTCATAGCTGTTCCCGTCAAGTAAAATGAACAAATCCGGGCTGTTCTTCTTAAGCGTCTGCAAAATAGGCTTTATTATTATTTGACTATAGCCATCAAGAAAGTCGAGCTCAGTCGGTTCTTCTTCAAGGACCATGGTTACTCTTTTTTTTGGGTAGTTCAGTCTGAGCGCTGAACCCAATAGCAGTATTGAGCTAACAGCATCGGTATCTGGCGAGATATGAGAAGTAACAAGTATATTATCAGCCGCCGCAATGAGCTCCTCCAGCGGTTGTATCTTGGTATCCATTCAGCCATACTATACCACGAGCTCGATTGTCGCTTATCTGTTATTTTGCTACAATAACAGAGGTCAAGACGAGCCGACGTAGCTCAGCTGGTCAGAGCGGCTGTTTTGTAAACAGCGGGTCAGCGGTTCGAATCCGCTCGTCGGCTCCAAGACGCTGGGGTAGTGAAGCGGTCAAACACGACTGACTGTAAATCAGTTGGCATTCGCCTTCGGGGGTTCGAATCCCTCCCCCAGCACCATTGGCTACTAAAAAAAGTTTTAGTACTGCATCCACGGCCTAGAGCTCATATTCCTCCCGGAATAAAACCTAAACGACAACGCGTCGTGGCCGCAAGATTCGCTTAGAGTTTGAAGGCGCTTTAGCCGATCGGGTCATTTTACGCCGGATTTTGCCGGCCTCTTCTTGCATTCCCCGTGTTTCGTAAGCGCTCGCGAGTAGATTATACGTCTCCTGGGTGGGCTCTAATTCAGCTGCTGTCTCAAGTTCTTGGAGAAGCATTTTATCATTGCCAAGTTTTTCTTGGACTTTGGCGTATGCAATATGCCGTGCGGCCAATCCGTCCTCCAGCTTTAGTGCCTGCTCAAAGGCTGTGGCTGCTTTTTGGTAGTTTTCGGTCTCGTAATAAATTAAGCCTAAGTTGTGTAAGCTCGATGCACTAGGTTCAATGCTACTGGCAATTTCGAAACAATCAATGGCGTCACGATACTCACGCTGTTTGGCATAAAGGATCCCTAGTCTGTTGTAGGCAGCAGCGTTCTTTTCGTCGATCTTTAAGATAGTCAGCAGGGCTTTCTCAGCGCGTAAGAAGCGATTTTCTCGCATTCCATGGTGGGCAATTTCCCATAAGCGGTTGAGGCGTGTACCAAGCCTGTGTGGAGTTAAGGCTGTCTCATGCTCAATATAACGGCTGTGTCTATACACAAACGCTGCAAGAATCATCAAAAGTACTAAAGCGTACATGATACGGCAGTAATTATAGCAAACACTAGCCCTAGATGTTCAGCTCGTTCGCCAGCCTCAAGTTCAGGAGTCGAAGGCTAACATTGAATTTCAGATCTTCCGAGGTAGAGATAACAACTTTCCTGGCCATGAGTAGGGATTTAGCCTGTCTGGATCTGTCTCTTTCTATGGCCAAATGGTGCAATGTAGAGAGCACTCTAGACAAAATCTCTAAAAACTGTGCGTATATTTCTTTGTCTTTTGACAAAATCTCAAGGAAGTTCAACCGCTCAAATTGCGATGAGCCAAGAAAATCTTTTGCCCGAGCTACCTGTTCTTTTAGCGGATGCGTAGAACTATCAATAAGAATAGCCGACATTAGCTCAAAACTTCCTTCACTCAGAAGCCAGGCTTCTCGGAGCTCCTGCTTAGTACGAGTGCCATTAAATTGAAGTTCTGCCTGTTCCCAGCTAAGTGTGTCTACTCGCAGCTTTTGACAGCGTGATGCGACCGTCGGAAGTATGCCTCTAAGCCCACCCACTGCTAACAGGAATATAGTTTGGGGACTGGGCTCTTCTAGGGCCTTTAAGAGTGCATTCTGAGCTTCCAGGCTCATTGTCTGCGCCTGATTAATAATCACTAACCTGTAAAGAGTAGTGCTGGAAGCTATTTTTAATTTCATAAACGATACTATCTGGCGTACTGAGTCGATAGATATATCTTGCTTTTCAGTCGGGCGATCAATATACAGCACGATGGGGTGGTTTCTAACATCGCTACCTTGCTCTAACTTCAAAATCTCTTTGGTTATATATTCTGCTGTGGCGGTAGCATCGAGAATTGTGGAGCCGACAATTAACAGAGCATGCGACGGGTTCTTGATGAATGACTCAATACTTCGATTACTCTTAGAGTCTGTTAAATGCGCGCCGCTACTCATGAGATAAGTTCATTAAACTGTTCAGGCAATGGGGCCGTGAAACAACTCTTTTTTCCTCCGGGGAGGTCGAGAGTTAGCGAAGCGGCATGCAGAAACATTCTTGGTCCAGAATGACCATAGATATTATCTCCGGAGACAGGATGTCCTATATATGCTAGATGAACTCGTATCTGGTGTGTGCGACCCGTCTCTGGCGTGATTTCTAGCAGGCTATTGCCGCCTGCTTCTTTTAATACCTTATACTTTGTCCTTGCGGACTTACCCTCTGGGCTAACTTTGAATGTCTGTGGTTTTTTTTGGTTACGCGCTATTGGCGCGTCAATTATAGCCTCCCTAGGTAAGGGAGTGCCCTCTACAATCGCCACATATTTTTTATCCGTTTTCCTCTCTGAAAACTGTTTCTGCAGATGCTTGAGGGAATTTTTGTTCTTCGCTGTAATAATCACACCGCTGGTGCCGCGATCTAGCCGGTGGACGATTCCGGCACGGTTTCCAGTGAGTTCTCTATCGAGCTTAGGTTTGATAAAACTAGCGACTGTAGCTTCGGTGTTCAGCGCTCCTTTTGAATGAGTCAGAACTCCAGCCGGTTTATTGAGTACAAGCACGTCCTTGTCGCTGTGAATCAGCGGTATGTCGATTTCGGGCGGATCAATAAACAAAATCTTATCATCTACTTCCAACACATCACCAAGCCTAGTCTTGTAAGCTCCCTTAACAGGCTTATTGTTTAAGAGTACTTTTTTAGCGCCGAACAAGCCTTCCAGTGAGGATCGGCTAAACTCTGGGTATTGTTCTGATATAAAAATATCACTCCGTGTGCCAGCAGATTCCCGGCCGACTTTGAATTTTGCCATCTCAGCCCTTAGGCCTTAAACCCACCGCCTTTTGTACTCGTTCCAAAGTGGCATTAGCCTCTATTACCACAGATTTTTCGTCGGCTTCGAGTTTTGAGAGCACTTTTTTAGGATCAACTTTCTTTATCTGCTCCTGAAGCACTGTTAAGAAATCCGATACTGTTGTTGCCACTGTCTGTTTAAGCTCTCCGTAATTGCTCTTGCCTTCCCAGCGTGATTTGATCTGATCATGGTCTTGTCCGCTCAAGAGAGCTTCGATTTGCAACAGGTTTGTTATTCCGGGTTGATTTTGCCAATCGTAATTAATACTGGCTTTGGAATCGGTGGTAGCATTTTTGATCTTCTCAGCAGCTTGTTTGGGGCCGTCGCTAAGCAAAACGGTACCAGCAGCATCATCTGATGATTTGCTCATCTTTTTTTCTGGGTTCCGCAGTGAACGGATTCTTACCGGCTCTTTTCGCCCAACAAACTTGGCCTGAGTCTCATTGTCTTCTGGTACTACAAACAAATTACCGAACTTTGCATTAACACGAATTGCCAGATCACGCGTAAATTCTACGTGTTGACGTTGGTCTTCGCCGACAGGTACCCACTTAGCACCGTATAGTAAAATGTCAGCCGCCATAAGCACTGGGTAATTGAATAGACCTACGCCAACTGATGCTTGCTTGGAGCCTTTTTCCTTGAATTCAGACATCCGGCTTAGCTGTCCCATGTTTGTGAAACAATCGAGTATCCAGGTCAATTCAGAGTGGGCCGGTATGTAGCTCTGACGGTATATGAAGGTATTTGTTTGTTCTATGTCTAGTCCGGCGGCCACGAATACGCCCAAGTTGTCGAGGCTTTGTGCATATAGTTTGTCGTGGTCTACCGGAGTTGTAAAGCTGTGCAGATCCGGGATAAACATATTGAGCTGGTAGTCATCGGCGTGTTTTTTTTGGAGCTCGACCATTGGCATGATGGCTCCCAAATAGTTGCCAAGATGAAACTCGTCGTTGGAGCGCAGACCCGTTAGTATCACCTCTTTAGTCATTGGTTCCAATTATAGACTATTTTAAATGTCGCCGAGCGAAGCGTTAGCGCTTTGTGTATTGTTGTTTCTTGCGAGCCCCGCGCCGACCGAATTTTTTACGTTCTTTCTCTCTTGGGTCGCGACCAAGTAGGCCAGCTCTTTTCAGGGTGCCTTTGTAATCGTCGTTTTGCTGAACTAGAGATTTTGCAACCCCTAGCCGAATTGCGTCAACTTGGCTGGCGTGTCCGCCACCCAATACCTTTACACTGACCGAGTATTTTCCCGGATCAAGTTCTAACACATTGAATGGTTTGAATAACTCACTTTGCAAGTACTTACTAGATGCTAGGTAATCCGATGCAGGCTTTTCATTGATTATAAAAGCGCCGGCTTTAGTCATCAGGCGGACTCGAGCTGTTGCACTCTTACGACGCCCCAGCCCGTAGTAGTAGTTATCTTGTGCCATGATTATTATTTGCTTCCTTTGTTGAGTGAAACCGCCACTGGAGCCTGTCCTTGATGGCTATGCTCGCTAGAACCGAATACCTTAAGCCTCCGCAAGCGTCCATCACGCAGCTTGTTCACGGGTAACATCCCCCTGACGGCAGTTCGGATTACTTTCTCGGGGTTTTGGGCCATAGCTTCGGCCATTGTTTTTTGCTTTAAACCCCCAGGATATCCACTATGGCGATAATATATTTTTTTGTCGGTTTTAGCGCCGGTAATTTTTAGCATTGAGCTGTTAATAATAACCACAAAGTCACCATCATCGACGTGAGGAGTTAACGTAGGCTTATCTTTTCCTATAAGTAGTCGGGCAGCCACTGTTGCTACGCGTCCAAGAGTTGCTTCTGAAGCGTCCAGTAAATACCAGTTACGCTTAACCAAGGCTGGTTTGTGTACATAAGTTCGGCTCATCGGTTACCTCTTATTCCAGTCCGCTTAGACACCTGAGCTTGACCCGAGCGCTTTGAAGCTACAACCTTGGTATTTTGTTCAGATTTAGCGCTTGCTTGTGGTTTGGCATCGACTTGAGTTTTCTGGGAACCATCCTTGGCTATTTTGGGGCTTTCTGGTTGTGCGGTTTTTTTCGTCTTTACTTCCTCTACAAAGCTGACTCTAGCTAGTTGGGCACCATCGCCACTCCTGGATATCGTCCGCTTAACCCTCGTATAGCCACCTGGACGACCAGAAAACTTAGGAGCTACCTCATCTATCAATCTGTGGGCTGTTTCGGCTGACGGCAAGCGACTGATTATCTGGCGTCTAGTGCTAAGACTGCCTTTACCCCTGAGTGAAAGACCGATTAGACGTTCGGTGTAACGAGCTACAGCCTTGGCCTTGGGTACCGTCGTTTCAATTGATCCGTTTATAATCAAAGACTCCGATAGTGATTTAAGTAACGCGCCTCGCTGGTCCCGAGTACGATGAAACTTAGCTGAACTAGAGGTAGTCTTGGACATCTTCTATAGCTCCAACTCGGCCATCTTCTCTTTTACTTCTTCGAGAGCTTTGTTGCCGAAACCTTTCAAGTCGCGTAATTCGGCTTCGCTCAACGATAGCAAGTCTTTAATCGTGTGGATTTCGTTATTGACCAAAGCGTTGGTGGTCCGAGCACTCAAATTCAAATCTTCGATTGACGTCATCAATTCCGCAGGCTCGTCTGATTCTTCGCCTATTAGAGGGCTCTCTTGGACGCTGCTTAGCGAACCGGTGGTCTCGACGCTGGTCTGGCCCGCTAGAGCTGAATATTGACTGACGAGTATGGCAGAGGCTTCCTCGAAAGCATCTCGAGGTGTCAAGGAGCCATCAGTAGTAACGGTGAGCAGTAATTTGTCTAAGTCTGTGATCTGCCCTACTCGAGTATTTTCAACTTTGTATCTCACTCGAAGAACCGGCGTGAACAAAGCGTCGAGCAGTATCATGTCTGAAAGTTTCTTGCCTGCTGCTTGCTCGTCAAGCGCTCTGTAGCCACGGCCCGTTTCAACCATGATTTCGACATTAATCGAAGCTTTGGGATCATCTATAGTGCAAATTATTTGATCCGGATTCACAAGCTCCACATCGGCATTGAGCTGGAGATCCTTGGCCTTCACTACACTTTTGCCTTTTTTACTTAGGCTCAAAACCTGGGCTTCATCGCTGTAGACTTTAAAGCGAATCGATTTAAGGTTGAGCATCATGGCTACAACATCTTCCTTTACTCCTGGGATTGTTGTGAACTCATGGCTGACTCCGTCTATACGGAACCCAGTGACTGCCGCGCCGGCGATACTTGAGAGTAGTACTCGCCGCAGGCTGTTACCTAGAGTCATACCGTAACCACTTTGAAGGGGTTCGACTGTGAAAGTCGCTGTCCTGTCGTCGTGGTCGGTCACTGTTGATAGTGTTGGTGTGTGGATTGCGTTACTCATAATATTTAGTTATTTCCTCCTTAACGTGAATAGTACTCAATTATTAATTGCTCTTTAATGTCAGGCTCAGCGTCTTCACGGTTAGGCAAAGCACTGACCTTCATTTCGACCTTCTTGCGGTCAACTTTCAGCCACTGTGGGATATTGGCGGGAGAGGGGCTGAGGTCGTCTATGTGCTTAAAGTACTCATTGGATTTGCTGTGGTCTCTTAAGCTAATCGCATCACCGATATCAAGCCTAATGGAAGGAATATCTATCCGGCGTCCATTTAGCATAAAGTGCCCGTGTGTAACTAGCTGGCGTGCTGCTCGTCGAGAAGTTGCAAACCCTCCTCTGTAGATAGCATTATCGAGCCGTCTTTCCAAAAATTCCAGCATCTTGTCCCCCGATTGGCCGGTCGCTCGCGAGGCTTCGGCGATAAGCTTGGCAAATTGGCGTTCGAGTAAGCCATACAGCCGTTTAACTTTCTGTTTCTCTCTTAACTGAAGAGAGTATTGGCTGGATTTAATCCGTCGATTGGATCGGCCGTGCTGGCCTGGTATTGTTGAGCGCTTGACCAATGCCTTGTGGGCTTTGGGATGAAGCGCATAACCTTCTCGGCGTGATCTCTTTACAATTGGTTCCAAATCTCTTGCCATAATAGTTATCCTCTTTTCGGTCTACGAACCCTAACGCCGCCGTGGGCGATGGTCGTTACGTCCTTTACGCTGTCAATATCGATATTTTGGCTGGATAAAGTACGTATGGCGGCTTCCCTGCCCATGCCGACACCTTTTACGAAAACATCTACTTTGCTCACACCGTATGACTGCTTGGCATTTGTAATAGCTCTTTCCGCGGCTATCTGGGCAGCGTAGGCGGTACCTTTTTTCGATCCCCGAAATCCGCTGCTACCGGCGCTAGACGTCGTTAGAACATTGCCGTTTGTATCGGTCACATTGATGATTGTGTTGTTAAAAGACGCCAAAACGTGCACTTGTCCTCTGGGTACAGCCCGTCGGGCCTTTTTTTTCCTACGCTTCTTGGGAGCCTGTTCAACCTCAGCGGCTTGGGCTTCTTCGGATATCTTTAGTTCTTCTTCAGCCATAGTTCTTACCTTAAGTCTTCGCTGGAGCTTTCTTAGCTGTCCCGCCGACCGTTATTTTTTTGCCTCGCTTGGTTCGGGCGTTAGTTCGTGTTCTCTGACCACGTACTGGCAGACTGGATGTGTGACGCAGGCCTCTATAGGCATTAATGTCGCGCAGACGTTTTATATTTCCGGTCACGACTCGTTGGAGTTCACCCTCAACCGTGTAATCAGCATTGATAACATCCTGGATTTTCGACAACTCGCTACCAGTCAGATTTTTGACTCGGACTGTCGGGTCAATTCCGGATGTTTTTAGGATATCGTGGCTGGTTTTTGGGCCAATCCCATATATGTAGGTAAGGGCAACCCAAACTTGCTTGGAATCCGGAATTGTAACACCAGCTAACCTCGCCATGCTTAACCCTGCCTCTGTTTATGCTTAGGTTTTTTCTTGTTAATGACATAGAGTCTGCCTTTGCGGCGGACAATAATATCATCGGGACTAATTTTTTTGACGCTAGCACGCACTTTCATGCGGATCACTCCTCTATGCTAAAGCTGTGACACTCTGCTTTAATTTTCGCGGTAGGTTATCCGACCCTTCGTCAGATCGTAAGGTGTCAATTCAACCTTGACGCGGTCGCCTGGGACTAATCGGATGTAGTTCTTCCGCATTCGGCCGGCGACGTGAGCTATAATTACATGGCCATTTTCGAGCTCGACTCTGAACTGCGTGCCCGGCAGTGCTTCTGCGATCACACCGCTCAGCTCGATAACCTCTTTTTCCACGGCCATAAATATAACCTGATAATACTACCACGGCCGCTCAGGGGTTGTAAAGGGTTTATTTTTTACGATTTCTTTTGGGCCGAGGGATAAAGCGCAAACGACGAGCACCTAAAGCACCAGTGGCTCCATCCGATTCATAAAAGTAATCGGGCTGCTCATATTGATCGTATGTGATCATAAGGGCTCTGGATTCAACCTGTCGCAATGTCTCAAGCGATACAGACACCAAGATGAGTATACTCGTACCGCCAATGGCAATATTCTGGTTAATATATATTTGCCCCAAAATCGGCATAACTGCCAATAGGCCCAGTGCAATAGCTCCAAAAAGCGTCAATCGATTGACGATTTTAGTTAGATATTTCTGAGTCTGGAGTCCCGAACGCACATTAGCGATAAATCCGCCTTGTTTTTGTAGATTCTCGGCTATCTCTTTAGAGTTAAACGTCACACCAGTGTAAAAGTATGTAAATAATATTACTAGTAAGAAATAGGTTAGCGGGTAGACCCAGGGTTTCCAACCGCCAGAAGCGAACGTTGAAGCTGAAGGATTCTGAAATAGTTGACTCAGAGACACACCAATTTTTTCTAGGTGGGTTGTAGCTGTTGCCGTTGCTCCTTGGCCGTGAGTAAGCAACTGTCCGACAAAACTTGGAACACTCAAAAAAGCAACCGCGAATATAATCGGAATAACCCCGGCGGTTATCAACTTTACCGGTAGAGTAGTAGTTACACCTCCATACGTACGGTTTCCCTGAACCCTTTTGGCATAATTAACTGTTAATCGGCGCGAAGCTTCATTTAACTTCACCACCGCCCATATAAGGAATATGGTCACTACAGACACAATCGCCATTAGCATTGTGCCGTGCTTGCTGAAATTGTGGTTAAATACAACCAATTTATCCGAAGTCGCAGCCGAGGAAGTCCAGTTGACGCTATGAGTCAATTCGCTGATTAAGCTAGGCAGACGGCTGACTATGCCGACTGTTATTAACAGGGATATACCGTTACCGATTGACTTTTCGGTTATTAGCTCGCCCAACCACATCAAAATCATCGAGCCAGTAGTCAGGGCGGCAATCATAAGTACCCATTGTTGCATCGAGGTATTCGCTGTTATATCACCTATGCCCCCTAGGCTCTGGGCCTCTTGCCTAATAAGGTATATGATGCCGACGGACTGAATGACCGCCAGAGGAAAAGTTAAAATTCGAGTATATTGGTTTATCTTTTTACGGCCGTACTCCCCCTCTTTGTTCATATTCTCAAGCTTAGGCACGGCTTTTGTCAGTAGCTGCATGATAATAGAAGCGTTAATGTAAGGGCCTAATCCGACTAGCATTATAGAAAAATTGGCCAGAGCTCCGCCCGAGAGGACATTTAAGAACCCGAGGAGATTATTAGAGCTCGTTTGAGTATATAAGTTCTCAAGAACCTGTTTTAGGGTGTGGGGGTCAGAAAGTGGGACAGGGATATGTGCCAGGATCCTGAAGACGAGCAACATACCAAGTACGGCCAAGATGCGCTTACGCATCTCGCTGTGGCCTAAGGATTTAAGTATTATCCCCCAATTCATATACGATTAAGTCCTAGCGAGCCGGCTCAAAGATCTTTTCGAAAACGGCTTTTTCCCTCATTAATTTAACCCTAGTATATCAGCATCAAGCAGAGCTTTTTGACTTTTTAGGACGTGCTTGGCGCGTAGTCTTGACGAAACTACCGCCGGCTTTTTGAACAGCAACCGAAGCGTTAGACGAAATCGATTGCAGCCTAACTGTTTTTTTAGTCTTTACTTCCCCCTTTAGGAGTAGTTTCACGCTGGTGAATGGGTTATCAACTAGGCCGTTTTCGAAAAGCGCTTGATTATCTACAATAGTTTTTTTAATAGAATCTAATTGGCCAGTATAGACAACGTCTACGGGCTTTTTAATAGAGCGAAAACCACGTAAATGAGGCAGGCGCATATAGAGGGGCATTTGCCCGCCCTCGAATCCGGGCCTGACTCCGCCACTTTTACGCGCGCCTTGCCCCTTAGTGCCCCGGCCGGCTGTTTTACCTTTACCAGCACTGATACCGCGTCCTATACGAGCAGCCTGCCTTTGTTTTTTTATAGTCAGCTCGTTATATTTCATAGCTTCACCTTTTTTTCATCTATTTTTAGCTTTGTTTTCGTCACTCCTGGAGAGCGACTAATCCAGTCCTTTGCCGGAACCATTTTCTGAAGAGCCGTGAGTGTTGCGTATGCAACGTTTGCTTTGTTGTTTGAACCAACGGATTTAGATAGTGCGTTCTCAACACCAATAACTTCGAGTATCGTACGCACTACTCCGCCGGCAATGATTCCAGTGCCTGGGGCCGCTGGAAAAAGCAAGATTCTAGCTCCCGAAACTTTGCCTTCAACTTCGTGCGTCAGAGTACCGCGATGTAAGGGCAACTTGATGAGATTTTTCTTAGCGACATCTGTGGCTTTATTAATTGCGGCCGTTACGTCGGCGCCTTTATTGATGCCGATACCAACCGAGCCTTTGTGGTCACCCACCACCACCAATGCCTGAAAGCGAAAACGCCGGCCGCCCTTAACTACGCGGGCAACTCGGTTGATAAAAACAACACGTTCGTCATACTTTTTTTCATCAGCAATCCCAATTGGCGCTCGTGTATTACGTTGATTCATGTTAAAAATTCAAGCCTCCTTGCCTGGCTGCATCGGCCAAGCTTTTTATTCTGCCGTGATAAATTCTTGAGCCGCTATCAAGAACAACTTTGCCAATCTTGGCCTTAGTGGCCTTTTTGGCTATATCGGCCCCTACCCACTCAGCTGCTTGTGTCATGGAGCCTTCCTGCGCGCGACCGATAGTAGTTGAAGAGACCAGAGTTTTACCACTGCTGTCATCGATTATCTGAGCGCTAATGTGCTTATTAGAAATATGAACGCTTAGGCGTGCTCTCTGGCTATGGTTATATATCCCGCGCCTGGTCCTAACACGACGCCTGGCGGCTACGCTCTGCTTATGGGCAAGCGAATCAGTACTCATCTATGCAGCCTCCTTGCCGCTCTTACCGCTCTTGCGGAGGATTTGTTCGTCGACATATTTAATGCCTTTACCCTTGTACGGTTCCGGCTTCTTCAAGGCTCTAATTTCAGCCGCAACTTGTCCAACTTGCTGCTTGCTAATTCCACTTATGGTAATGATGTTTTGATCAACTGAGGCATTTACACCTTCAGGCAGTTTATAAATTACATCGTGCGAGAAACCAAGGCTAAAGCGCAGTTCTTGGCCTTGGGTTGCTACCCGATAACCGACGCCGTTAAGTTCGAGTTTGCGCTCAAATCCCTGGCTGACGCCATCTACCATATTCTTTATTAATGATCTTATGAGGCCATGTCTTGAGCGGTTGTATCTTTCGTCGTCTTCACGGCTTACCACAACTTCATTGTCTTTAACATCAACCTTGATGCCGTTCAGAATCTGCTGTTGAAGTTCCCCTTTGGGACCGTTTGCAATAACCATACCGCGCTCAATAGAAACCTTAACGCCGCTAGGTAGTTTTATTGGCTGTTTGCCAATCCGGCTCATACTAATAGACCTCGCATATTAACTCGCCACCCAATTTGCTCTTTTTGGCCTCAACACCAGACATCATACCCTTAGACGTAGAAATGACAACAATACCGCGTCCGCGCCTAACGGTAGGAATCTCTTTGGCCTCTACGTAGACGCGCCGTCCGGGACGGCTGAGCCGTTTGATTTCAGTTATTGTGGACGGTTGGCCAGCGATAGCTATCTCTATATCTAGTGATTTTCGACCTTCGACTTCTCTAACCTTAGCTGACTTAATGTAGCCATTGTCCACCAAAATTTTTGCGACAGCCTCCTTGACCTTAGAGTGTGGCATTTCAACGCTATGTTTATTAACCATCGCGGCGTTTCGGATCCGGCTAAACATGTCACTAATTGGATCTGTAGATACCATAATTACCAGCTACTCTTCGTTACACCAGGAATCTCGCCTCTCGACGCATATTCTCGGAAAGTTATCCGGCTAAGCCCGAATTGCCTCATATAGCCTCGCGGTCGACCGGTTATAGGGTCTCGGTTTTTACGTCTCGTGGGACTCGAGTTTCGTGGCAATCGCGCCAACCCATCAAGGTCGCCTGCGGCCTTTAGCTCAGCCCTTTTTACGGCGTACTTATCTATCATTTTTCGACGCTTGGTATCTCGCGCAATATTAGATTTCTTAGCCATTTAGTTATTCTCCTTTTCAAATGGTAAACCAAGCTTTTCCAGCAAGGCCCGTGAATGCTGCAACTTGAGTGAGTCGATTACGAAGGTCACTTGTATCCCGTGTGGAGTGGAGGTGTCTTCAAAGCTCAACTCCGGAAAAACTGACTGATCCGTAAATCCAAGATTATAATTGCCTTCTTTATCAAATGAGCGGCCGCTAACACCGTGAAAGTCGCGAAGGCGCGGTAGCACCAAATTTATTAGTCGGTCGGCAAACTCGTACATTCTATCACCCCTTAAAGTGGCCTTCAAGCCGATCTTGCTGCCTTCACGAAGTTTAAACGATGCAATTGATACCTTGGCGGTTGTTTCGATAGGTTGTTGCGCCGAAATTTTCCGCAATGTATTGGCCGCAACTTCTAGAAGCTTCTTTTCGTCTTTGGCACGCCCGAGTCCTACGCTTAAAACAATCTTCTTGAGTTTGGGGACCTGGTTAATATTGTCGAGTTTAAGTTCGGTTTTTAACTCTTCCGCATACTTTTGGCTATAGGTAGTCTTAAGGCGAGACGAATACGACGGTTTATTGGCGGTTTGCGTCGTCATTTTATCTCCTTCATCGAAGATTTAACCATACGCTTTTTGGTGCCAGCCTCATCGGTCTTGTAGACAACGCGAGACGGCTTCTTGGATGTTGAGTCTATAATACCCACCTTGGAGACCCAAATGGGCTTTGTGATCTCTACAATACCGCCTCGAGGATTGGCTTTTGTCGGTTTGTAGTGTCGCTTCACTACGTTTATCCCATCTACAGTGACTTTATTTGACTTCGGGTAGACAGCCAGTACTTTTCCGGTTTTTCCAGTGTGCTTGCCACTACGAACCACCACGGTGTCGCCCTTTTTTAGCCTAATCTTGTATGTAGTTATCATAGGACCTCCGGCGCCAGAGATATTATGCGGCTGAAGCCACTTTCGCGCAGTTCACGCGGTACCGGTCCGAATATCCTAGTGCCACGCGGTGTTTTTCCGTCTTCTGCTAGAACCACAGCGGCATTATCATCAAACTTGATCGTTGAACCGTCTTTCCTGAGTAGCGGGTTCTTGGTCCTAACTATCACAGCACGTACTACTGTTTTACGTTTGACGCCACCAGTTGGGTTGGCCGTCTTAACGCTAGCAACGATAGTATCTCCAACTCGGGCATAGCGCCGGCGAGTGCCGCCGAGTACTCGTATACACTGCAGGCTTCTAGCACCGCTATTATCTGTCGCTACCAATTTAGTCTCCTGCTGTATCATTTCTTAGCCTCATTCGTAGATTTATCGCCAGTTTTTTTCGACGTAGTTTTTTGGCCATTGGGTTTTTTAGGCTCAGCTGGCTTTTGCTTTTGTTGAATCTCTTCCAGCGGTACGTCGGCGGCGGCATCGGCTTCTTGAAAACGAGCCGATGATTTCTCAACTATCTTAAGGAGCATGAAGCGCTTTCGAGCACTCAAAGGGCGCGATTCCTCTATAACGACAGTGTCCCCGACACTAGCTTCATTAGACTGGTCGTGGGCCATAAATTTTTGGTCACGCGTGTACTTCTTGCGATACAGAGGATGTGTTTTAGACATCTCAACCTTTACTACAATGGTTTTATTATTCTTATCGCTGACAACTACACCCGTAATTTGGCGGCTCACGATGAAGTCTCCTTTACTAACTGTTCGCCTAGAACGGTTAAAACTCTGGCTAGATCTTTTCGCTTGGCGCGCAATACTCGGACATTCTGAACTTCGCCGCTATATAAACGGCGGCGTAGCTCGACGATTTCCTCACGCAATTTAGTCTGTTCGCTAGCCAGCTCAACAGTAGAAAGTTTTCTGATATCAGCCACTTTCATCGCTGCTCTCTCTTTACTATAAATGAGGTCTCGATTGGTAATTTATGTCCTGCCAGGCGCATGGCCTCACGCGCAACTTCTTCTGACACTCCGTCCATTTCGAACATAATAGTGCCGGGTTTAACCTTAGCCACGAAGTACTCAGGATTACCCTTACCACTTCCCATTTTGACGTCTTGCGGTTTCTTGGTCACCGGCGTATGAGGAAAAATTCTAATCCATATCTGTCCGCCACGCTTAACATAACGGGTCATAGCCTGCCGGGCCGCCTCGATTTGGCGGCTGCTGATTCGTTGGGAGGCCATGGAAACCAGCCCGTACGACCCATAAGCCAAATCATTAAGCGAAGTAGCTGTTCCGCCGTGAATCTTACCCTTGCGGTACTTGCGGTATTTAGTGCGAGACGGCATTAGCATCAGTTTTCTCCCCTATATATCCAAACTTTGACACCGATGATACCAGCTCCAGGATATAGTGCTCTCGCACTTGCGTAATCGACATCTGCCCGTATGGTTCCAAGAGGTACGCTTCCTTGAGCTTCCTTTTCACGACGACTCATCTCCATGCCGCCAAGGCGACCGGAAATCTGGATTCTCACACCTTTGGCGCCAGATCGCATGGCCGCAGCCGCCGCCTGCTTCATAGCCCTACGATAGGCAATTCGTCTCTCAAGCTGATGGGCAATATTTTCGGCCACAAGCTTAGCTTGCAGTTCGGCGCGTTTGATTTCCTCAATATTAACTCTTACGGGAACGGCGTATATCTTTTCTATCTCGTTTTTTAGCTCAGTGGCGCCAATTCCGCCGCGGCCAATCACGACACCAGCTTTGGCTGTTTGTATGGTAACTGTTACTAGATTTGGTGAGCGCTCGATGTCAACTTTATTAATAGCGGCTCGGGTACCCAGCTTCTTTTCAATCAAGCTTCGGGCCGCCAGATCCTGGCCCAGGTATGTAGCGTAATCTTTCTTGCCAGCGAACCACTTGCTTCGCCAATCTTTATTAACCTGCAGGCGCAGGCTTATTGGGTTCACTTTTTGGCCCATTACTTTGTCTCCTTTTTCTTGGCGGCCGGTTTCTTAGGTTGACGCTTATCACCGTCAACCACTACCGTTATGTGACTGGTTTTCCGGGCATAGCGTAATGCTCTTCCGCGAGCAGCTGGGCGAAAACGCTTATAACGAGGGCCGGCTGTGACTGTCAGTTGGCTAATATACAAACTTTCGGGCTTGAATTGATGATTATGCTCTGCATTAGATTTAGCACTTAAAATGGTCTTTCGCAGGGATGACGCTGACCGCCTCGGAGTATGCTCAAGAATAGCCAGCGCATCATGTACGCTACGGCCTCTGACTACGGCGGCTACGGCACTGAGTTTACGCGGGCTATGCCGAACGGCGCTCGATGTGGCTTTTACGCTCATAATTAGCTCCTAGCCCCTTCTGTAGATTGTTGGGCCTTGGCCAACTTACCACCGTGCCCGCGGAATCTGCGCGTAGGCGAAAACTCTCCGAGCTTGTGGCCGACCATGTTTTCAGTTATGAAAACAGGCACGTGGACTTTACCGTTGTGAACCGCTATGGTCCGACCGACGAATTCCGGTGGGATCGTCGATGAGCGGGCCCACGTCTTAATAACGCTCCGGTCATCCTGAGCAAGCACGGCAACTTTGGCGGCTAGTTTCGGGTCAACGAATGGTCCCTTTTTTAGGCTACGGCTCATGGTTTATCTCCTCTTCCTCTGATGGCGGCTTCTTACAATAAATTTCGAGCTGGCTTTGCGCTTGCGGGTCTTGTAGCCAAGAGTTTTTTGACCCCATGGAGTTGTCGGAGGACGTGCCATTTTATGGCGGCCTCCGTCGCCACCGCCGTGTGGGTGATCGGCTGCAGCCATTACTACCCCTCTGACAGTCGGTCGGATACCCATCCTACGACGACGGCCGGCTTTACCGTATTGAACGTTTTGGTGCTGTTCGTTGCCCACGACTCCGATAGACGCCATACACTCAATACTAAGCATTCTAACTTCGCCACTAGGCAACCTAACTTGGGCATACTTGCTCTCTTTAGCTACCAGCTGGGCGCTGGCCCCGGCAGTCCGTGCCAGTTGCGCGCCTCTACCAGGTATCATCTCGACACCATGTATTTGGGTACCAGCCGGAATATTCTTGAGCGGCAATCGGTTGCCCCGCTCGATCGGTCCCTCCTCAGCAGAGATTAACTTACTCCGAGGTTTCATGCCTTTGGCCGCCAAGACGTATCGGTGCACTCCCGAGTTATCTTTAATACGTGCAATACGTGCGCTACGATTGGGGTCGTACTCTATGTGTTCCACGGTTGCTTCGGTACCTGGCGCCAATTTAAAATCTACTACCCTGTAATAACGACGGGCGCCACCGCCTCGGTGTCTGGTTGTGATTCGTCCAGCATTGTTCCTGCCAACCGACCCCTTTTTTATGACGGTCAGGCTCTTAAGCGGTTTTTTTGACGTAACCTGGGCAAAATCTTGGCTGGTCATGCCGCGACGGGCAGCACTTGTCGGTTTGTGAATCTTTATAGCCATTATTTAGTTTCCTTTTCGGCTTTATTGCCATCTTCTACAGCGGCAAATATCGGTAATTTGCTACCTTGGGCTAGAGTCACATAGGCTTTTTTGGCTGGTGAAGTCTGCCCGCGATGAACAATCCTTCCACGACGTTGATAGGAACGGCGATTCTTCCGTGGCTGGTGTGCCGTTCTAACACTGTTAACTGTTACCTCAAATTGCAATGCTACTGCATCGGCTACGTCGTGGCGGCTACTACCGCTAGGGACTATGAATATGTAAGTGTTTCGCTCTTCAGAAAGCGCATAGGCCTTCTCGCTCAAATGCGGTCGAAGCCTAAGCGTCTTTGCAGCCTCTCTGTAGCTTCGAGACGCTTTCTTCGTAGTTGCTACTGCCGGGCTTTTCCTTTTCTTAATTATGGCGTTCATTTATTAACCCCGCTCGGCGATTTTAGCGCCGTGTCGCTCGCTTGATCGGACAAACGCTCGCCTAAGCGCACCAGTGCAGGCTTGCTGATAACAATTGCATCGGCGTTTAATACTCGGTAAACACTAAGATTTGCGGCCGTTGTCAGATTAATTGTTGGCGCGTTCCTGACCGCCTGTATCAGTTTGGGATTAAGTTCATCAGTAACCAATAGTACTCCGCGCTCGATTTTTAATTTCTTTATGAGTGTTGCCGCGTCTTTGGTCTTACCGCTGGCTAAATCTAATTTATCTATTACCTTAATTCTGCCCTCAGTTGCAGACAACGACAGCGCCTGCCGCAAAGCTTGCCTCCGTACTTTAGCGCTTAGCCGGCTTTTGTAATTCTCGTTTCCGCTCGGGCCGAAAGCAACGCCACCCCCAGTCCAAATAGGGTTACGGCTCGAGCCGAAACGGGCCCGACCAGTACCTTTTTGCCGCCACGGCTTCTGTCCTCCACCGCGAACTTCACCGCGCTTTTTTGTCTTTGCCAAGTTATCTCTGGTGTTGGACAAATAGGCTAGATAGGCTTCTTTTAGCAGAAGGTGGTTTTTGACTTCCACACCGAATACTTTCTTGTCCAGGTTTGCCGCAGTAGTCGACTTAGAGCCTGATTTTGTGTACGTATCAACTGTCATCACTCTGCCCCTCTGAGAACAACTAGGCCCTTGTTCGGTCCAGGAACCGCGCCCTCAATGCCTATTACGCCTATTTCGTTATCAACCAAGGCTACCCTTAGGTTCTTGGTGGTCACTTTCGTATGTCCCAGATGCCCGGCCATCTTTTTACCGGGAAAAATACGTTGCGGGTACATAGAACCGATTGACCCGGGTCGCCGATAGCTACGGCCACCATGAGTTTTGCGGCCTCTGTGAAAATGATGCCGTTTGATAGTGCCGGCGAATCCCTTGCCTTTAGAAACTCCAGTTGCACTAACTTTATCTTCAACATCAAAAATGTCGGCACCTATTTGGTCGCCGACACTCATTTCAATCATTGCGTCTTTATTAATTCGAATCTCTCGGGCAATCTTTGGCGCGACTTTAGCGGCCTTATAGTGCCCCTTTTGGGCTTTTCCGAGCTTCTTGTTTTGCTCGGCGCCGACTTGGACGGCCGTGTAACCGTCAATCTCGGTTGTCTTTATCTGGGTAATAGTATTAGGCTGGGCCGAAAGAAGGGTAATCGCAATAGCTGCACCATCCTCGTTTAGGATGCTGGTCATACCGATTTTGCGGGTGATAAGGGCTTTCACCAGTGTTTTCCTTTGTGCTATTGCCGATTAATATTAACTTCATAAATATATGAATAGATACCGCCTCAAATGGTGTATCACTAACAGATTACCACGAACTTACCAAAGGTGTCAATCTGTTGCTAAATTTACAATTACATTTTGATTTCGGCATCGCAGCCGGCGGGCAGTGACAGATTCATCAGCGAGTCTATAGTCTTGGGTGTCGGGTCGGAAATGTCTATTAAACGCTTGTGGACGCGCATTTCAAACTGTTCGCGTCCTTTTTTATAGACGTGCGGGCTTTTTATTACCGTGAAGGTGCTTTTTTTGGTCGGTAAAGGAATCGGCCCGGAAATATTGGCGCCGGTTCTAAGTGCCGTCTCTACAATCTGCTTAGCCGATTGGTCTATGACCTTATGGTCATAGGCTTTGAGGCGGATCCTTATCCGTTGTTTTATTTCGGGTTCTTTTTTGGCTTCAGCCATGCATCTATTTAGAGATCTTGGTGACTACACCGGCACCGACAGTTCGGCCACCTTCGCGGATAGCAAAACGTAGGCCTTGCTCCATGGCAATCGGCTGGAGCAACTTAACCTTGAAGGTTACGGTGTCACCGGGCATAACCATTTCTTTGTCAGCTGGCAGCTCAACTTCACCAGTAACGTCGGTTGTGCGGAAGTAGAACTGCGGCTTATACCCCTTGAAGAATGGGGTGTGTCGTCCGCCTTCTTCCTTGGTCAGGATGTAAACTTCGCTCTCAAATTCAGTGTGTGGGGTGATAGAACCGGGCTTGGCCAAAACTTGACCGCGCTCGATATCGTCGCGTTCAACTCCTCGCAGAAGTACACCGACATTATCTCCGGCCTGACCTTGATCGAGGTTCTTCTTAAACATCTCAACCCCTGTAACAACGACTTTTTTGGTCGGTCGGATACCGACAATTTCGACCTCTTCGTTAACTTTAACAACGCCAGTCTCAACGCGTCCTGTAGCGACTGTTCCACGGCCTTTGATAGAAAACACGTCCTCGACGGCCATCATAAACGGCTTGTCCAAATCACGCTTTGGCTCAGGGATGTATTGATCCATTGCCTTTAAGAGTTCCATAATAGCGTCCTCGTTAGCAGCATCGCCTTCGAGCGCTTTAGTCGCCGATCCCTTGACAATTGGTGCTTTTTCATCAAACTCGTATTTCTTCAACAGTTCGCGGACATCGGCCTCAACTAATTCGACCAGCTCAGGGTCGGCGAGGTCCATTTTGTTAAGAAAGACCAGTATCGAGGGTACACCTACCTGCTTGGCCAGCAGTACGTGCTCTCGCGTCTGCGGCATAGGCCCGTCAGCCGCTGAGACTACTAGTATCGCTCCGTCAATCTGGGCAGCGCCGGTGATCATGTTCTTGATGTAGTCAGCGTGGCCTGGCATGTCTACGTGTGCGTAATGCCTCTTATCTGTCTCATACTCCTGGTGAGAAGTTGCGATGGTTATACCACGAGCCTTTTCCTCGGGAGCTTTATCAATCTCGTCGTACTTTACTGGTTGATTGATGTCGCTCGGCAGCTTCTTGGCCAAGACGTGCGTTATTGCGGCTGTTAATGTGGTCTTACCGTGGTCGACGTGACCCATTGTGCCGACGTTAATGTGAGGTTTGCTTCGGTCGAAATCTGCCATTTTTCTCTCCTTGATCGCTTATTGGTAAATAATTTTACACGAGTAATAAGAACCACCCATGCAGTTATGCGCAACATTATAGGTTAAACTTAGCCTCTTTGTAAAGGGTGACTTAGGTGTCTTTTGGGCCTAGGAAAATCTCTTCCATGGCGTCGATGTCGGGTTCTTCTAGGTCAATCATAGTGAGGTCAAAATTAGGATGTTCCCCGTTAGTTTGAGAAATCTCCCCTTTGAACTGGGGATGCTGATTGTTGTTAGAGTTCAGCAGACCAATCGCAATTCCGTTAGATGCCTGATCTAAGATTACGTAGGCCTCCGCCCGGTTTTCATCCTTTGAACGAATGTAGTGAACCAGCATTTCGGCGGCTACTAGTGCAGCTGCCGCTATAGCAACTCTCTTCAATCTCTCTTTATGTTCGGGCGTAAGCTCCACGGCTATTTCTTCTTCTTTAAGTTTATCGGATGTTTCAGCTTTTTTCTTGTTTCTCCGAGCAGAGATGTGCTTGGAATAACCTTACCCTGCGCATCACGCTCCCAAATGGCTTCTAACTCGCGCTTACTCTTGTCAGCCATCCTCTGTATTCGTTTTTCTTCGCGCTCGCGTATTTTAAATATTCTTAGTACGCGGTTATAGGCACGGAGATACTGACGAGTCATTACTCGATAATTGAAAAGGCGTTGAGCCCGCTTAGCAATATATTCTCGGTCCATTTCGAAGCACTCTTCTATTTGGTGATAGCCTTCGACGAAGTCTTCAACTAAAAGGCCGGTTTTACTCTCTTCAATAAGCTCTGGCATCGAGCCGCGCGCTATGGCCATCGTCGGGGTGCCGCTGTAAGCAGCCTCTAAAATTGTCAATCCGAAGGGCTCGCGAAAACCGGTCGGGTGGAGATTTAGCCGGGCACGACCGAGCAAACGGTTTGTTTCCTTGGCGTTTGTTTCACCAAAATATTCTACCAGCGGATGCTTCAAGTATTTTTTTACTTCTGTTTTGAAATAATCCTCTCCTAGAAAGTCGATTTTTCCGGCAACTTTTATCTTAATGCCGTAATTTATCGCCAGTTCTATAGCCAGATGTGGGTTTTTCTCACGGTCCATCCGCCCAACGAAAGTAACGTAATCGTCAGGGTTTTTAACAAACGGGAAGTCTAACGGGTCTTCGCCGTTATAGACCACGCCGACCCACTGGAGATCCGGGTAGGCTTCTTGTTGATTTTTCGATATCGAAGCGAAGAAAAGCCCCTTACGCTGCGTATAGTATTTCAGTTGGTTGAAAGTTATAGGGCCGTGGATAGTCGTTAGGTTAGGAAAGTCTTCAAACTCGCGAAGGTCAAAATCATGAGCATGAATAAAATCAATCTCCGATTCTAGCTCTTTGAGCTTCTCTACGGTGTATTTCCTAATCCGTTGGACTTCAGCGTCAAAAGCCGGTTTTTCACTCTGAGTTTTGGGGAAGAATATATGTTTATCAACTATAGGAACCAGCCGGCAGCCTGGTTTTGAATCACCTGGGCCAAGTAGAATCGGTTCGTGTCCGGTTTCTTTAAGTCCTTTTATTAGATTGGCAATCACGCGCTCAGTTCCACCGTATTTAACAGGCGGCACGGGGATGTAGGGGCTACCAACAATAGCGATTTTCATGGCCTAAAAGTGCTCCCTGGTCAGCTCGTATGGATAGTCTGGATACCTGGCATTCAGCGTCAAGGTCGTTTTATATCTTGCCACTTTGGGGATGTGAGCCAAGACGTTAATTTCGGTATCGACTTGCCATTGTTGCTGTTTGACCCTGCCAAAGCGCAGGCCCGGACGGCGATCTGCTAAGATAGTTAAAATTGCTGACACGGTCCATGCTTGGATGCTTTCCGGTACATTTGTACTTCGCACTAATATTGCATGGGTGTGCCTATGGGCCGTCGATGACGAGCCTAGTACACGCCCGCGGGCGTCGACATACAAAAACTCTGGGTATCCGCGGCTTTTACGTACCACGTTAAGTAGGCGATTTTCCAGTTGCTTAGCAAGCTGCGGAAAGCCTTGGCGCCTTAGTCCTTTAGCAATATCGAAAGTCTCTTTTGGCCAGCTGACATAGCTGCCGTGATAGTCCCAAAAAGGAACCAAGCTAGCCTCGCTCAAGCCACGGCTCCTTACTCCTGCATCAGTTAAAAATTCCGTCCCCATAATGTTTCTAGTGATTCCGCCAATATACTTCTTCTTTTCGGACATCTCTAGCTCATCAAAGAAGCGGCTATTAAGCAGCGCGGCGGGGTTGGCCGTGTGGGTTCTAATAAGACGCAGCCGACCATCCTGGTCATAGTCCGCTCCAAGAGCGAAATAATCTTTGGAAGGCTGCCATAATAGTTCGAGTGTACGGTTGCGTAAAGCGTGTGCTGTTTTAATCAGTTTGTCCGCCCGATCGGGTAATAAATCTGCCGCCGCCACTAGAGCATCATACGCTAGTCCCTGTACCTCAATGGAGGAAACCGGCCGTGAATGATTAACAAAACGCCCGTTTTCATGAATGTAGAACTCTTTTGAATCTTTCCAAGCTTGATTCTTGATACCTTCGTGGTTGTGGGCGTGATATTCCAAAAGGCCGCTTTGCGAATGCGACAGTTTTGTCTCAAGCCAGGCAAGCGCATCAACTACGCTTTGCAATACCGTTACATCTTGTCCGTCTTGACGCTTAATTTTTCGCCAGAGAATCCTTGGTCCATAAAAATCACAGTATTCCCCTATGGCCCGTATATACTGCGGCGTCGAATCTACTGAGCCATAGTAAATGAGTGTTTTTTTATCCCCGCCCCAACGACTGCTGAGAGTTTCAAAGATCTCCAAAGGTGTCCCACTTAAAGGCCGCCCATCGACGGTCTTTGTTCGGTACTCATGAATAATTTTTCCCGGCTCTTCTTCGTTGGCGCTACGATGTTCGATCCCTTGGAAAGTCGCGAGCATTATCAAAATCCGCTTAACCAGCTGAGGCCTGAGCGTCATTAAATCTTCGGCTACTACTAGTGAATCACGACCAAAAACGGCACCTTTAAACAGTCGGTCAGAGCTGGCATAGACTCCTTTGCCAGTTCTTGATATCACCGTCCGAAGCGCCAAGCTAGGTGGCAACATAAATTTCGGCTTCTTCAGAAGTAGCCCGAGGGCCTTATGGACTGCGATTTTTACCATGCGTTCATCATTGCCTCATTACCAGTATTATTTTACATATATTTAGCAGCCACGGCTTTAGGAAAAATTACAAAATACCGGCAATGGCCAAAAATTTAGCTTACTTGGAGCCTGTCTATTTAGCCGATTTTGAAATAATTGATTCGGCAACATTCGGTGGAACATCAGCATAATGATCAAGCTCCATCGTACTGGAGGCTCGGCCCTGCGTCATGCTCCGAAGATTGGTGGTATAACCGAACATTTCGCCTAATGGCACAAAGGCCGTAATCTGCTTAATCCCCGGACTGAGGTCTTCCATCAACTCTACTCTGCCTCTCTTGGAGTTTAAGTCGCCAATTACATCTCCCATAAAGTCCTCGGGAGTAATCGCTACAATCTTCATAATGGGTTCCAGTATCACCGGAGAGGCATTTTTAACAGCTTCTTGCAGCGCCATACTGCCGGCTATCTTGAACGCTACTTCCGATGAATCGACATCATGAAAACTGCCGTCGAAAAGTTCGACTTTGACATCCACTACTGGGTAGCCCGCGATAACACCATTAGCTAGAGCCTCTTCCACTCCTGAACGCACGGCCGGAATAAATTCTGTCGGTATGGAGGCACCTCTGATACTGTTGGTGAACTCGAAGCCTTCGCCAGCTTCGTTTTGCGATACACGCAACACGGCGTGGCCATACTGACCTCGACCGCCGGTTTGTCTAATATATTTGCCTTCGGCTTCCACTCCGTCTTTCCGAATGGTCTCACGATAAGCCACTTGCGGCTGGCCAACGTTGGCTTCAACGCTAAATTCTCGTTTCATACGATCGACGATAATCTCCAGATGTAACTCGCCCATGCCAGAAATAATAGTTTGGCCAGTTTCGTGATCTACTTTAATACGGAATGTCGGATCTTCTTCGGCTAGACGAGCTAGCGCCGTACTCATTTTCTCTTGATCGGCTTTGGTCTTCGGCTCAATGGCGATACTCACCGGCGGTTCTGGAAAATGGATACTTTCCAAAATTATCGGGTGGGTCGGGTCGCACAAGGTGTTGCCTGTAGTGGTACCCTTAAGCCCGACTATGGCCGCAATGTCTCCGGCCTCTACTTCGTCTACATCCTCTCGTTTGTCGGCATGAAGCCTAACTATCCGTCCAATACGCTCACGCTCACCCGTGGAGCTGTTTAGTATGTAGCTACCGGCTTTAACTTTGCCCGAATAGGCCCTAAAAAATGCCAGTTTTCCTACAAAAGTATCAGCCGAAATCTTGAAGGCCAACGCCGCAAACGGTTCTGCCGGATCTGGTTTGCGCTCAATCTGATCGCCAGTCTTTGGGTCTGTACCCCAAGTACTTTCTCGGTCTAGTGGGCTGGGTAGAAAGTTGTTCACCGCGTCGAGTAGTTTTTCAACTATAACGCCGCGGCCGTCACCGCCGCTAACTGCGAAAAACTTACCGGTTAGTACCGCTGAGCGGATAGCTTGGCGGATTTCAACTTCAGACAAGCCTTCTTCGCCCACTTCTAGATATTTCTCCAGTAGTTTTTCGTCTTCGGTCACCGAGTTTTCAATTAGGAGGCTGCGGTATTTTTTGGCCTTTTCTAACATATCCTCAGGAATCTCGCCCTCAACAAGTTCTTTGTCGGAGAATTCTTTATACGTATAGCTCCTCATGGCTATAAGGTCTACGACACCGCTAATTGATTGCTCAAAACCGATTGGCAAGTGGATGGGAAAAGCGTGCTTGTTTAGTCGTTGGTGTATAGAGTCGAGACTTTTGTAAAAATCGCCGCCGGTCTGGTTGATTTTGTTTATGAAGCAGATCCTAGGGACACCGTATCTGTCGGCTTGGCGCCAAACAGTTTCGGACTGGCTTTCAACACCCATTTTGCCGTCGAATACCACGACAGCGCCATCGAGTACGCGCAGTGAACGCTCAACTTCAACGGTAAAGTCGATATGTCCAGGCGTGTCGATAATATTAATTTTGTGGTCTCTCCAATAGCAAGTTACTGCGGCAGCGGTTATGGTTATGCCTCGTTCTTTTTCCTGGGCCATCCAGTCGGTGGTAGTCTCACCCTCATGCACGGCTCCAATTTTGTGCTTGAGGCCAGTGCGATAGAGAATCCCCTCAGTGGTAGTAGTCTTACCGGCATCGATGTGAGCAATGATGCCGATATTCCTAACTCGCTCCAGGGGGTATTTTTTATCTGCCATTAGACATTTCTCACTAGCTTTAGCTTAGCCATTAATTCCTGGCGAAGTGGGCGAAAGCCCGGTTGGCTTCGGCCATTTTATGAGTGTCTTCTCTCTTTTTAACCGCAGATCCCGTGCTGTTATAAGCGTCCACAAGTTCCGCTGCAAGCCTGTCTTCCATACTCATGCCCTTACGTCCACGCGCGGCTTCGACGAGCCACATTACAGTCAAGTGTTGCTGACGCTGGCCTTTAACTTCGAAAGGGATTTGATAGTTAGCCCCGCCGACCCTTCGCGAACGCGTCTCCATATGCGGCTGTATATTTTTTAGGGCCTGCTCAAACAGCTCCAGAGGGTTTTGAACCTTCAGTTTGTTGGCTGATTTTTGCATAGCGCCATAAACCAATCTCTCTGACATTTCTTTTTTGCCTTCTACCATTACGCGGTTAATAAGCTTGGTAACTTGCTTACTGTTATACATCCGGTCTGGCTCTACTTCTCGAACTAGGCTTTTGGTTTTGTGGCGGGGCATTATTTGGCCTTCTTAGCGCCGTATTTGCTACGGCCCTTCTTACGACTCTGAACACCTTGAAGGTCTAAATGCCCTCGCACGATATGATAACGCACGCCAGGTAAATCTTTGACTCGTCCGCCTCTAACCAACACAACGGCGTGCTCTTGAAGGTTGTGCCCCTCGCCCCCGATATATGCCCATACTTCGTGGCCGTTTGTTAGCCGAACTCGGGCCACTTTACGAAGCGCAGAATTAGGTTTCTTGGGAGTTTTGGTAGTCACACGAATACATACCCCGCGTTTGAAAGGCGACGACTTGTCATAGCTTACGGTCTTTAAATTATTAACTACTCGGTCTAGAGCCGGTGAGCCCGGTTTTTTGCCGGTTTTTGAACGCGGCTTGCGAATTAACTGATTAACTGTTGGCATTGGCGTGAAATTTTATCACTTTTGCTTAGCCCCTGCAACGGCTTTACGCCCCTCGCTGACTCCGGTCCCTACCGGGATAAGTCTTCCCAGGATAACGTTTTCTTTCAATCCGTAGAGCTTATCGACTTTGCCGCTCGTAGCGGCGGCTATCAATACTCGAGTTGTGTCTTGGAACGATGCGGCAGAAAGGAATGAATCTGTACTTAAAGAAGCCTTGGTAATACCCAGTAGCAACTGGTTGTACTTGATGGGTTTCTTTTTAGACTTTAGCAGTTGATCATTTGATTCGTCAGCGGACAGCTTACTTACGATGTCTCCTGTTATAAAAGAACTATCGCCAGCATCTTCTATTTGCACTCGGCTGAACATTTGCTTGACGATGACTTCAAGGTGTTTGTCTGAAATATTCTGGCCTTGGCTGGCAAAAATGTATAGTACCTCGTTCATGATGTAGCGCTGAGTATCCTCGATATCGCGCAGACGCATCAAATCATGCAGGTTTATTGAACCGTTGGTTAGGCGATGCCCCGCCTCTATCAAGTCGCCGTCATTTACTACCAACTGCCTGAAGTTTGGGATCTCGTAGCGCATTATACTTTTGGCAGTTGGAGCAACAGTTATAGTTCCGTTTTCGATGCCCACTTTGCCTGTAAATGGTGCCGCGATGGGGTCTGAGCCATCTTCGTTGGCGGCTATAACTTCGCCTTGCAAGGCCTCATCACCGTCGGAGACCTTTGCCTGGCGTTCGCCGAGCTCGAAGTCGACTTTCTTTTGTTTTTTAGCGGTAACTTGGACTATGTACTGGTCTTCTTCCTCCCAGACATTAACAATACCGGAGATATCGCTGAGGTAGGCCTGGCCCTTCGGGGTTCGAACCTCCAAAATTTCTTCGACACGCGTTAGACCTTGCGTGACATCGTCGCCAGCTGTGACAGCGCCAGCTCGGTGCTTTGAGTCAAGCGACAATTGGGTGCCGGGCTCGCCAATACTTTGTGCGGCAATAACTCCAATAGGGTGGTCGCTAGCTACTAGTTCTCCAGTAGCAAGGTCGACACCATAAGATTTTCGACTAACACCACGGGGTATGGTACAGCTCAGCACGCTCATGATCTTCACGGCCCCAATTGATTCATCGGTATCAATGGCCTTGGCAGCATCATGCGTAATCGGATCGCCGCGCTTGACGTGTTTTTTAACATTTTCGGCAGCATACCGTCCCTCGAGACGTTGGCCAAAACTGCTTCCGACAATTTCGGAATCACTGCGCAAGACGGCAAAGCCTGGGTCCGCGTCATCAATGTCGACCGTGAAAACATCTTGAGCCACATCGACCAAACGTCGCGTCAGGTACCCCGAGTCAGCGGTTCGCAGGGCAATATCAACCAGCGACTTTCGAGTACCTCTTGTAGCTGTGAAATATTCAAGAGGATCAAGCCCGTACTTATAGTTAGATCTCACGGGGAGCTCGATTGCACGCCCGGTAGCGTCGGCGAACATGCCAAGCATTCCAACACTCATTTTCATCTGAGAGATATTGCCTCGGGCCCCGGAGGCAATTGTTATGGCCATAGTATTGTCTTCTGTGGCGAATTGTTCGGCTAGTAGTTTTTGTACCTCTTCGTCCACTCGAGTCCAAGTCTCCACGGTCAGGCGGTAGCGCTCATCGTCGGTGATAAAGCCTTCTGAGTATTGCTTTGAGATCTCTGTGGCTCTTTTTTCACCCTCATTGACAATTCCGCGTAGGCCTGTAAGGTCTTGAAAATCCTCCATGCCGATAGACAGACCCGAGAAGGTAGCGTAGCGGAAGCCTAGGTCCTTGAGGTCATCGGCAATACGCGCCGTTTCGTCTTGGCCGTATTTTTGATATGTGGCGCCCATTACGGCATCTAGCTTTTTGCTAGTCATAGCTTCGTTTTGGAATTGAAAATCCTCGGGGAAAATCTCATTAAAGAGTAGCCGCCCAAAGGTTGTCTGGCGAACTTCGCCGCGGAATGGAACTTCTATGGATGATTGTAGAGCGATTTTGTCCCCATCGAAAGCCATCAGGGCCTCTTCGATACTATTGAAAGAAACTGGCTTTTTGTTCTCGGTGCCAGGGCGTTGATAAGTTAGGTAGTAGCAGCCAAGTACTATGTCCTGAGCCACGTGTAGTATGGGTGAACCGTCCGCTGGTTTTAGTAAGTTTTTATTGGAGGCCATTATATTGTGAGCCTCTGTCTGGGCTTCCTCGCCTAGCGGCAAGTGGACGGCCATCTGGTCACCATCGAAGTCAGCGTTAAATCCTTTACACACTAGGGGGTGCAGTTGGATAGCTTTGCCTTCTATCAGTACCGGCTGAAAGGCTTGGATACTGAGGCGGTGAAGACTCGGCGCACGGTTTAAAAGTACGAACTTATCCTTAATTACTTCGTCGAGCGCGTCCCAGACGGCAGCGTCACTGGACTCAATCATCCGGGTTGCGCTACGTATATTGTGAGCCAGCTCTTGCTCGATTAGTCGGCCGATTACGAATGGTTTAAATAGCTCGAGTGCCATGGTTTTTGGCAGGCCGCATTGGTCCATCTTCAGCTCTGGGCCGGATACAATTACGCTACGTCCGGAATAATCGACTCTTTTGCCCAGTAGGTTTTGACGGAAGCGGCCCTGTTTACCCTTGAGCATGTCAGACAAGCTCTTCAATCTTCGGCGTTGGCCGGTAGCAGCCACAGCTCTGCCTGAACGAGCATTATTATTGTCAACTAGTGCATCGACAGCTTCTTGGAGCATTCGTTGTTCGTTACGGCGAATAACTTCCGGGGCATTAAGCTCAATTAGCTTCTTCAACCGGTTATTGCGGTTAATCACTCGCCGGTACAAATCGTTTAGGTCGCTAGTAGCAAATCGTCCGCCGGTTAGCTGGACCATTGGTCGTAGGTCGGGTGGAATCACGGGTAGAACACTCAAAGCCATGCTGCTAGGTTTTATACCGGCTCGGTGCATACTTTCCAGCAACCGAAGGCGCTTCATAATCTTCTTTCGGCGCTGGCCCTTAGCAGCCTCGGCCTCTTTATTCAGAGCCTTGATGAGCTTAGGCAAGTCGACTTCTTCGAGCAATTCCTTCAGAGCTACTCCGCCCATGCCCACTGTGAGGATTGATTGTAACTCGGGCGGTAAGTTGCGATAATCGGTCTCGCTTAGTAAGTTGAGCTTATCGAGAGCACCAACTTGTACACGGAAGCCCTCGGCCTCGGCAACTAGCTCTTCCAGCTCTTTGGTCTGTGCTTCGGCCAGAGCTTTTAGGTCGGCGTTCTTTTTAGCGGCCTCTTTTTCATGGCGAACCTTAATAGCTGCTTCGGCGGCCTTGAACTCGGCCTCTTTATCTGCCACGATCTTATTCTTCTTGTCATTATCGATGTTTTTAATTATGTAGCTGGCAAAGTAGGCGACGCGTTCTAGATTCTTGACTGTCATGCCTAATAGCAGGCCTATTGCCGACGGAGTTCCTCGTAAAAACCAAATATGCGCCACTGGGCTAGCCAGATTAATGTGCCCCATTCGCTCGCGACGAACTATGCTGCGAGTAACAATTTCTCCTCGCTTATCAACGGCCATGTCGCGGCCACGAATTCCTTTGTATTTGGCATCATGAGGGTTGATGTCTTTTACAGGTCCAAAGATCCGCTCGTCGAACAAGCCATCACGCTCGGGTTTTTGCGTTCGGTAATTAATGGTTTCGGGCTTGGTGACCTCGCCGTAGCTCCATTCAAGGATGTCTTCTGGCGAAGCTATTGCCAACCTTACAGCGTCGAAATCGCTGATATTTGTACCCCTTGAGCTGTAATTGCGCATGTTAGCCTTTCTCGCTTTCGGCCGGCGCAGTATCATCTATAACAACTGAGGTTGCATCGGCGATAGCCAAATCTTCGATTAGATTCTCTGTAGAGACCTCTGTCTGATTGGGCTCGGTTGGCGGCGCCGCTATTGTTGGAGCGTGCTTGGCTTCATCTTTGATGTTTTCGGCCAAAACTTCTTCGGCGTCAACGACTCCGCCTTTGTGCATCAAATCTACTTTAAGGCCTAGACCCTGAAGCTCTTTTACGAGTACGTTGAAGCTTTCTGGGACTTTCGGACCCTGGATTTCAGTACCCTTGATAATACTCTCGTAGGCTTTGGCTCGGCCATAAACATCGTCTGACTTGATGGTCAGCATCTCTTGTAGTGTGTGTGCCGCACCGTACGCTTCAAGTGCCCATACTTCCATCTCGCCGAATCGCTGTCCGCCATTTTGAGCTTTACCACCAAGCGGCTGTTGCGTGACCATGGTATAGGGACCAGTGCTGCGAGCGTGAATTTTGTCCGAAACCATGTGGTTAAGTTTAATAATGTACATATATCCCACGGTAGTCCGCTCTCGAAACGCCTCGCCGGTTCGCCCATCGTACAGTTGCTGTTTACCATCTGGGTCCAGCCCCGCATCTTTCAGCAGGCTTTGGATCTTGGCTATCGGTACACCGTTAAATGCCGGAGAGGCAACATTAATGCCGAGCGCTTTTGCTGCCATACCTAAGTGAGTCTCAAATAATTGTCCGATATTCATACGTGAGGGTACGCCAAGCGGGTTTAGGATAATGTCGATGGGCGTACCATCTTCAGTAAACGGCATATCCTCGTTTGGCAAGATTCTGGCAATAACACCTTTGTTTCCGTGTCGCCCACCGAGCTTGTCGCCAACAGAAATCTTTCGCATCTGGGCAACAAAGACTTGTATCTGCATTATCACACCGGCCTTAAGCTCGTGTCCCGACGCGCGGCTAAAGACTTTTACACCGACCACTTTACCGTGGCGGCCCGTGCTCATTCGTTGAGATGTGTCACGGACTTCCTTAGCTTTTTCACCAAAGATGGCCCTCAGCAGTCGCTCCTCGCTGGAAAGTTCTTGTTCTCCTTTAGGAGTAATCTTGCCGACCAAGATGTCGCCAGGGTGAACTTCTGCACCGATACGCACAATTCCGTCCTCGTCCAGGTGACGTAGAGCGTCTTCCGAGACATTGGGAATGTCACGAGTAACAATCTCTGGTCCCAGTTTAGTTTCGCGGACTTCGGTCATGTAGTCGACGATGTGGATAGATGTAAGAGTGTCATCCTCGACTAGACGGCGAGAGATGATAATGGCATCTTCGAAGTTATAACCGGCCCAAGGCATGAAGGCTACCATAAGGTCTTTGCCCAGCGCTAACTCGCCGCTAGCTATGCTCATACCCTCAACTAGCGGCTGCCCGGCCTTAAGTTTGTCTCCGCTATTAACTACTACCGTTTGGTTGATTGAGCTACCCTCGTTGCTTCGCATAAAATGAACTGGATTATAAGTTACGCGCTTGCCGCTTCTATATTTGACTACCACTTCGTCAGCCGTCGACTTGATGACCTCGCCATTGTCGTCGGCGACAACTAGCTGGCCGGTGTCGCGGGCTACGACGGTTTCATAGCCGGTGCCAACAACAGCCGTTTCGGCTTTTATGAGCGGGACAGCTTGGCGCTGTTGGTTCGATCCCATCAAAGAACGCAAAACGTAATTCTTCTCAATGAAGGGGATCAAGCCGGCGCTCGATCCGATTGTTTGTGAGCGACTGGCATCCATGTGCGTCACCTCGTTGGCATCTACTTCACCGGGGTCCAATCGGCTTCTAGCGCTAACGCGCGGCTCTACAAAATAGCCGTCTTTGTCTGTTTCGTTACCGGCTCCGGCGATTATAGCCTGTTCTTCTTCAGCCGCATCCATATAGACGATCTCATCAGTAACTTTGGCCTTTACCGGCCAGGTTTTCTGAGTTTTTACGGCCGCCAACCTTTTGGCAGTTGAAGCCGTAATTACAGCCCCAGCCTTAACAATCAAAGTGCCGCGTTCATTTTTTAAGTCGATATGAGCGATATGACCAGCGGCGCTTTTTGCGGGAACGGCATTCAAAACTTTGCGATACGGCGTCTCAATGAAGCCATATTCATTAATTCGGGCATAGCTTCCGAGGTTTAGCACCAAACCAATGTTGGCTCCCTCGGGCGTTTCTACCGGACAGATGCGACCGTAGTGAGTAGCGTGTGCGTCGCGTACCTCAAAACCTGCACGCTCACGCGATAAGCCACCCGGCCCCATCGAACTTAATCGACGTTTGTGGGCCAGCTCGCTAAGCGGATTTATCTGGTCCATAAATTGAGACAATTGGCTGGATGCAAAAAATTCTCGAACGGCAGCTACCACAGGGCGGGCGTTAATAAGCTGAGCCGGAGTAACGGTTTCAATCTCACTCATGCTCATACGGTCTTTAGCGTTACGCTCCATACGAAGCAGCCCAATACGGAATTGGCGTTGGACCAGTTCGCCGACCAATTTCACTCGTCGGTTTGCCAGTGAGTCAATCTCGTCTGCCGGTTCTTGAGTAGTGTTGAGCCGGATGACTTCGGCGATTATGGCGATTAAATCTTCTATGCGTACCACCCGATTCTTTGTGGTATTTGGCACGTCTAGATCAAGTCTCTTATTTAGCTTGTATCTGCCCACTTTGCCAAAGTCGAAGCGTTTAAAGTTATAAAGCATGTTTTCGATTAATGAGCGGGCGTTGTCAACTGTCGCCAAATCGCCAGGGCGCAGGCGACGATAAACCTCAATTAGAGCTTCGTTAGTGCTGCTAGTAGGATCCTTTTCCAGTGTCGCGTCTACATAGCTGGCCTCATTGGTGTCCACATGCGCAAAAGCTGCCTTTATCTGTTCTTGGGTCATTCCAAGTGCTCTCAGCAGAGTTGTAACAGCAATTTTTCGCTTGCGGTCGATTTTTACGTACAGACCACCGGCGGCGGCTGTTTCGAATTCCAGCCAAGCACCGCGGACTGGTATTACTTTTGCGCCGTACAGATTTGAGGTGCCATGAGGATCAGCAGTAAAAAATACGCCCGACGAGCGAATAAGTTGGCTGACAACAACACGTTCTGCGCCATTGATTACAAAAGTCCCCCTAGTAGTCATCCATGGATAATCGCCTAGGTATATCTCTTGCTCTTTTACTTCTCCGGTGACTTTGTTCGTCAGTTCAACCACCGCTTTAAGCGGCGCTTCGAAGCTAACGTTGTTCTCTCTAGCCTCAGATTCGCTCATCTTTGGCTCTTCAAAATGATACTTCTTAAAGCTTAAGGACAGTTTTGTGCCTGTGTAATCGTCAATTGGGCTGACTTCGTCTAATAACTCTCCCAGCCCCTCTTTAACGAACCAATGGAAAGAGCTGCTTTGGTGTCCGACCAAATCTGGCGGACTTAAAATTTCATCTGTTTTCGTAAAATATTGCCGCTTGCTAGTCGGCGAATATGCTTTGGCCATCAAAAAGCAATGCTCCCTTTAGTGTGTGCTAAATTTTCACGCAGTTATCAAGATATTTGTTTCGCTCATGCGAAGCCCACTACGTTCGATGCTTTTGACAAGAGACAATATAAACACCAAAGTAAACTACTTCTTCCGTACTAGAATAACGGATTAGCTAGCTTGGGTCAAGAAGATGGTGAAAAATATGTTGTACTTTTTTCAACTAGGCGGCTTTTTGGACTTTATCAGCTAGTTTCCGACTATCTATTACCAAGTCAGCCAGGCCGTATTTTTTGGCCTCAGCGGCACTCATCCAGAAATCACGCTCCACATCTTGCTCGATTCTCTTTAGCGGCTGCCCGGTGTTTTTAGACATGATTTCGTTCATAAGTTTCTTCATCCGCAGCCCCTCGCGTAAATCGATTTCCATGTCCGTGACTTTTCCCCTTGTTGCTGCAGCCGGCTGGTGAATCATGACCGTAGCATGCGGCAGCAGTAAACGCTTTCCCTTGGTACCGGAGCTCAACAAGAAGGCCGCTGCGCTGGCCTGAATACCTACGCCCACAGTCTGAATATCGCTTTTTACGTATTGCATGGTGTCATAAATGGCAAATGCATCATAGACACTGCCGCCTGGACCGTTGATATAAAAGATGATGTCTTTGTCGGGGTTTTGGTTCTCTAAAAACAACATCTGGGCAACCACCAGGTTTGCTGTGTGTTCGTTTATTTCCCCGCCTAAAAAAATGACGCGGTCGCGCAACAGACGGCTGTATATGTCATAAGCCCTCTCAAAACGTCCCTCTTGCTCGATAACTGTTGGAACAAGTACCTGATTGGTTGATTTACTCATGTAATTCAATGATAGGAAATTAGCACTCTCGTGTCAAGAGTGCTAATTTTTGTTGTCGTCAACCAGTTTCCCGATGGTTTTTTCGGTGAGCAGGCGGCTTTCGACTTCTCGTCGAGCGTCCGGTTTATCAAGCTCTGCTTGCATGGCATCGTCCTGATACTGCCCTTTTAGTAGTTTTATCCTCTCGTTGATTTCTTCGGGTGTAATCTGAATCCCTTCTTTGTCTGATATTTCGCCCAGAATGATTCCAGCTTTTAGGCGCTCCTCGGCTCTCGGCCGTTGTTTTTCTTGATGCTCGGCCTCGGTTATACCCTCCTCAGCCAAATGCTCTTGCCAGGTCTGTCCACGCTGCAGCAGTGTTCGCTTTTCTTCGTCTTCAAGCCTTGCAATGTCCTCGTCGACCATACTTTTTGGCAGTTCTATCTTTGATTTACTAACTAACTCTCCTATCAAACGGTTCTCAAAATCCCGATCTGCTCGCTGTTGGTTCTCAATTTTGAGATTTTTCTTAATGTCAGCTTTTAGCTCGGCTAGCGTCTTAAATGGCCCTACTTTGGCGGCCAGATTATCGTCAGCCTTTGCTAGGCTAAGCTGGTTTACCTGCTTAATATCGACGTCAAATGTTACTTCTTTGCTTTGCAGAGCTGCTGCGTGATAATCGGCCGGGAATTTGATTTTGAAGCTTTTTTTTGAACCACTTTTTTGGCCGATGAGTTTTTCCTCAAAGCCCGGAATGAAATTACCGCTGCCGAGCATCAGCGGATAATCTTTACCCTCCGCGCCGGCGATTAACTGGCTTTGCTTGTCTTTTCCAACAAAATCAATCACCACTTCGTCACCCTCTTTAGCTGGACGTTCTATATTTTTTCTCTCGGCGCTTTGCTTTTGCAAAGATTTAAGTACTTCATTTACTTCTTTAGTTTCGACTTTCACGGGAGTTTTTTGCAATTTAATTTTCTTATAGTCAGGTAGCACAACCGCACCTATAGCATCCGTCTCTACCTCTAGCTCGAGTTCACTAAACGGAACGAATTTTTTTAATTGTACGTTTGGCTGGCCTACTGGCCTGAGCTTTTCTTGGCGAATTGCCGTGCTGTACAGCTGGTTCATCGCGTGCCCCAAAAATTCATCGTGTAGCTCTTTTTGGTTTACATGTTTTTCGACAATCGCCAATGGCGCCATGCCTGCCCGGAAACCCGGAATCTTTACTTTGTGTCGAAAATGCGACAATACATGTAGCTTAATTGGCTCGAGGTCTTCGCCATCGGCATATATTTGTATTTTTACCTTAGTTGGCTCTAAATCCTCTCTTTGTAGTCTCATATCTAATAGATTATACCTCGCGGCGTACGCCAGCACGGACTATGAAGGTTACACGATCAGGCTCTGGGCCTGTGGCGAGCCGCCAGCGTGCTCACCAACCGTTCCAGGCTCATCTCTTTTTCTTCGCCGTTTCGCAGGTCCTTAAGCTTAAATCTGCTTGAAGTAAGCTCGTGCTCGCCTAGAAATATGGCGTACGGCAGACCGGCTTTAGCGGCTGATTTTATTTGGGCATCAACTTTGCGGCCGCTACTATCAACAGCTAGCCGCAGGCCTTCCTTGCGTAGCGTAGCCAAAGTCTTTTGGGCCACGTCATATACATTGCCGATAAGTATGACTGCCGCGTCAGTTTCGGGCTCGAACCCTGGAAGCAGCTTGTGTTTTTCCAAGAAGCTGAATAGAGTAACATCGCCCATGCCAAAACCTACCGTTGGCACGGGGTCCACACCAAATGCGCCAACTAGGCCATCATATCTCCCGCCGCCGAACATAGAACGGTTATTTTGCGGATCATTATCAAAAACTTCGAAAACTATGTCTGTGTAATAATCGAACCCTCTTGTCAGCGACGGGTCAAATACCGCACTCTGCACACCACTGGCAATTAACATGCTCATCAAATTGCTAAGTTGCTTTGCGGCTGGATGTTGTTGTACCACCAGCGGCAGCTCTCCGATAGTCTTAACGTTGAGTAGCTCTGACAGTTGCTTAGCAACTCCGGCATCAACTTGCGCCTGAGTGAGCAAGCTGCTTACAGAAGCGTCGAAGACTTTTTCCGTAAGCTTGTCTTTTTTATCTATCAGGCGCATTAGCGGCTGAAATTGAGATTGGTCTAACTGGTAGCTTTCTTGCAAAAACCAGTTCAACAGCTGGCGGCTGTTTAGCTTGATTGTATAGCTGCCCGATTTGGCACCGAAGGATTTCAATATATTATCTGCAACTAGGATGACTTCGTGATCGGCTTCAATGCCGGCCACTCCGAAGATGTCGACGTTCAGTTGCCAATGCTCACGCAATCGTCCGGCTTGGGGCCGCTCATATCGCCAAAGGTTGGGAATACTGTACCACCGCAGGGGGTAAGCTAGGTGCTGGCGCTTGGCAGCTACCATTCGGCTGACCGAAGGAGTCATTTCGGGCCTGAGGGTCACCGTTCGGCCGCCACGGTCGGTAAAAACGAATGTCTGCTCTACGACAATCTCTTCTGAGGTCTTGCTCATATAAAGTTCTATCGGTTCAACTATAGGCGCATCGTATTCTTGGTATCCAAAGCTTTCTGCAGTTTTGCGCAAAATACTGAACATATATTTCTGCAAGCGCTTGTCTTCGGGGTAAAAGTCCCTGGTTCCTTTGTACGGTTGAGTGGACAAAGCCATGGTGGTATTGTAGCACCAGATGAGCAAGAGCAGGCCAAGACGCGGTTCACCGCTACATACTGCTGGGGCTTTTGAGCTGTTCGGCCAAAGCTACCATATTATTAGAGACAATTTTGGGGTCTTTGTGGTGGTGTTTGCGCCCGGACTGCTACTTAGCCTCTGGGAAACTCTGGGACGCTATACCAAAGACGAGCCCAACAGTGGCTGGAAGGCCATATTGTTAAACCACAGTCTCGGCGGCAATGTCGACAGCGGCGTGTTCGCCGCCGGCGGTTTTATGTTTATCTTCACGATTATTTACGTCATCGCCTATCTTTTGCTTTTGATCGGCGTGCTAAGGACAGCCCAGGGGCATAGCATCTCAGTCGGTGGTCTCTGGAAAGAACTAACAGCTAATTGGCTCTGGCTGAAAGTCCTCGGGGGTTTGATAGTTTCAGGAGCTGCAGTTGTTATCGGCCTTATCTTACTAATTATCCCAGGAGTTATCTTACTCTGGCGTTTGTTCTTTGTACCTTATGTGCTGATAGACCAAAGAACTTCCATAGAGCAGGCGCTCAAAACTAGCTGGCGAATGACTTCAGGCCACAGCGGGGCGATTTACGGTGTAGTGCTGGTATCTATCCTACTGTCGCTTAGTGGTATCATTCCGATATTCGGGGCTTTAGTTTCGTTTATTCTAACTTCTATATACATGGTTGCTCCGGCTCTGCGATACCAAGAGCTAAAAGAGATCTATAAATAACTGGTGGGCGGAAGAGGACTTGAACCTCCACACCTTGCGGTACTAGGTCCTAAACCTAGCGCGTCTACCAATTCCGCCATCCGCCCATTAACAGATGTATTTTAGCTAACTCTACGGTAAAAGACCAGCTTAGCATCTCCGTAATCTTTACTTCGCAAATACTTGAAATCTTTGCCAAGTTTTATCGCCGCGTCCGCTGGTAATGAAAGTACAGCTATGCCTCCACCCTTTGCGTGGGCGGCTAGCCTGGCCAGCAGGTCGGGCCAAATATCGTCATAAGGAGGGTCTAGAAATACTAGATCGAACTTGGCATCCGGTTTATTTCGGCTCCAGCTCCCGGCATTGGCCCGTATAGCATTAACTCCGTTGCTAACTCCAAGAGCTTTCACATTTTCTGCTATAGCTTTATAGGCCGCTTTATCAAGCTCAATGGCCATAACAGATTTGGCTCCGCGGCTAACAGCCTCAAGGCTTAACCCGCCGCTACCGGCAAAAGCATCAAGCACACTTAGGCCCTCTATATCTCCTAGGCTGTTGAATAACGCTCCGCGCATTTTGTCGCTCATCGGATGGGTCCTGTGGCCCGACGGCGCCCTGAATTGCCTGCCACCAAGTTTTCCAGCAATAATTCTCATAAGACTAGTTTAGGTTAGTAATAGCTCTGAGAACAGCTACTCTATCTTTCAGTCTTGGGTAGGCCGCCAATTTTTCAGACTTATCGATGAAGGCCTGGGCAGCGCTACGCGCCGCGGCTATAAGTTTGACATCAGCCAAGCTAGCCACCCTTAGATCAAGCGCGCCGTGCTGAACTGTGCCATATATGGCTCCCGGCCCTCTTAGCTGGAGGTCCATCTCGGCTAGTTTAAACCCGTCACTTAAGCTTTCCATCGCCGCCAATCGGTCATTGGGCCTGCGGCTATCGCTGGGTATCAGATAACAATAGCTCTGATGGTCTCCACGTCCCACCCGGCCGCGTAGCTGATGAATTTGTGCCAACCCGAAACGCTCAGCGCCCTCTATAACCATCACCGAAGCATTCGCTACATCTACGCCGACCTCCACCACAGTCGTGCTGACCAAAATATCAATCTCGGCTGCGACAAATCTCCGCATTAAAGCGTCTTTCTCTGCAGACTTCATATGACCGTGCAATAAGCCAACTCTTCGATTCTTGAATTCACGTTTGCTGACGCGCTCAAAAACTTCTTCGACAGATAGGCCGCCGCTAGTTTCGGAATCGCTTATAAGAGGGCAGACGATAAATACTTGCCTTCCGTCTTCTATCTGGCTATCTACAAGTTTATTTAATTGAGCTCTCGAATTCGGCGACCAGACTTTAGTTTTAACGACTTTTCTAGTCGGTGGCATCTCATCTAAAACGCTGATGTCTAGTTCGCCGTAAAGCGTGAGTGCCAGGCTACGTGGAATCGGCGTCGCCGTCATATGTAGAACATGCGGCATATGCCCAGCCTTGGCTTGGAGTTTTTTACGCTGGGCTACTCCGAAGCGGTGCTGTTCGTCAACAATTATCAGACCGAGTTTGTGCATATCAACTTGCTCGGAAATTAAGGCATGAGTTCCTACTATCAAGCCAATATTACCCACAGCGATTTTTTTTCTGACATCAGTTTTTTGATTTGGTTTCAACCCGCCTATCAGGAGTCCGATATGTCTCTCATAGCCAACGCTCCGAAGCAATTTATGAATGCTGTCCTCGTGCTGTCTGGCCAAAATTTCAGTAGGCGCCATGAATGCGACTTGGAATCCTTGCTTCAGCGCCATCAAACCAGCCATAGCCGCTACTACTGTCTTTCCTGAGCCAACATCACCTTCGAGCAAGCGGTTCATCGGCTGGCTTTTCGCCATATCCTGGAGTATCTGCCACGTAGCCAGGCGCTGAGAATCAGTCAGTTTAAATGGCAATTGGGCGACAAACTCCCGTGCTAATTTTTCGTGGAAGACAATGGCCAGTGCTTTGTTCTTATGCATCTCATACTTATTGAGTAGTGCCGCCAAGCTTAGTTCAAAAACTTCTTCAAAACCGAGTCGCCTCTTGGCTTTAGCTAGCGAATCTGCGGAGGACGGAAAATGCATTTCCATAACAGCACTGCTGTACCCCATTAGCTTCTGTTGTTTCATTAGCCAGAGCGGCAGATGCTCCCTGAGCTCGCCAATGTCCGTCAGAGACTGTCTTATTAATTTTCGGATAGTGAAGGACTTTAAACCTTTGGTTTCGCGGTAAACCGGTATGATTCTGGCGGTATTTACCGGAAAGGTGCTGACTAACTCAACGGATGGGTTTAGGATGCCGAAGCGGCCGCGTCGGAGGCCGAAATCACCGGCAATGTAGTATGCCGTGTCACGTTTTATCGCCGCCGCACGGTAAGGCTGGTTGAACCATATCAGGCGAACGCTACCGCTGCTGTCGCTCGCGATAGCTTCCGTTATATGTAGGCCTCGGCGTACATATCTCGAAGTAACTTGGGATATTGTCGCCTCGAGCGTTACCTGTCCAGGACTTAGGTCTTTTATAGGTGTGATTTGCGAGTAGTCTTCGTAGCGGCGTGGGTAGTTGGTAATGAGGTCGCCGACAGTTTTGATACCAAGCACTGCCAACTTCTTGGCCACTTCTTCACCCACCCCTTTAAGTTCCTCAATAGGAGTCGACAATGTCACTGATTACAGTTTAGCAACTATTTTTTGGTGAGTTTTAGCCAGACACTGGGGCCGAAATATATCGGCGCCAATAGCGGCTGCATAACTTTCTCGATTCCGAGAAGAATGTTCTTACCTAGAACTTTTTTGACTCTTGGGGAGCGCAGATTCGAGCCGCTAAGCGCACTTTGCACTTCAAAACCGGAATCGTGCAACATCTTGATAATAGTTTTTGGGTGGTGGTTCACAAACGGCAATTCTCCGGTCTTAACTTTCGCTTCATCCTGGATACTGACAGGGGCCTGCGGTATCCGTTTCCCCTTTGCCGCATATCTGACCCTATTCAAAAAATGAGCATCGTTAGCAAACTCTAATATGAACGTACCACCGGGTTTTAGCACTCGGGCAATCTCTTTTAGCTCTACCATAGGGTCCGGAAGATGGTGAAGTACTCGCACCACTAGGGCTAAATCAACTGAGTTGTCCTTCATTTTTAAATCGGCAGCCTGCAGTAACCTGCCCTCAACAGCCGGTGTATCTTTTAAATATACCTTGGCCATGTCGAGCTGCTGCTGGCTCGGTTCCGCCAATATGACTTTATCCGAATATTGGGTCAAAAATTTACTTAACCGACCATAACCGCCGCCGACATCTACCGCTTGAGAGAAGTGCTGGCCTTTGAGTAGACGCTTGACGGCCATTTCTTCGGCCGCATGCTCGTACTCACGACCGGCCCAGTAATCCATGTAGTTGTACTTCGGATCATCATACTGGTCGGCCTTTCGAACAGTTTTCTTGGTATTAGACATCTACTCTAATTCTACCAGGGCCGAATCTTTGTGAGCTTTGCCTCGGCGCAACAACAAACGGCCGTTTTGGAAATCGCTACTGTCGAACTTATCTCGGCTGATAGTTTTGCCATTTACGTAGATAGCGCCGCTGACTAATAGTCGGCGCGCATCGGAGTTAGAAGTTGCCAGCCCGCTTTTTACCATCGCCTCAACAACGTCACCGCCAACCGATGATTTTACCGATGGGATTTGACGGCGCATGTCCTCTAGGACTTTGCTATCTGCCTCGGCTATAGATGCCTTACTTGTTAAGTATTCTGTGACTCCCGATGCCGAATTACCGCTACCGGGGTGCACGAGTTTGGTGACCTCCAAAGCCAGTGTTTTCTGAGCTTCCCTCTTGGAGGGATCGGACTTATGCAGCTCCATTACCTGCCCTATCTTTTCTTTGGGCAATAGTGTAAAAATTTTTAAATATTCTTCGGCGTCTTTATCGGAACTGTTCATCCAGAACTGATAAAACTGCGTGGGCGTAGTTTTTTTGGCATCCAACCAGACAGCTCCAGCCTCCGTCTTGCCAAATTTTTGACCAGTTTCCTTGTTAACTACAAGCGGCATGCTAAGGGCGTGCACTTCTTTAGCTTCTTTTTTGCGTATCAACGCCACGCCGGATAGCATATTGCCCCACTGGTCTGAGCCGCCAATTTGAAGTATCACTTTGTGGTTTTTGAACAGTTGCCAGTAATCATAGCCTTGTATTAGAGAATAGCTGAACTCGGCGTAACTAATGCCGCTGCTGTCCTTGCCCATACGTTCCGTTACAAACTCACGTTGCATTAGCTCGCTCATCGAAAAGTTTTTGCCGACTTCACGTAAAAAATCGAGGTAATTTACGTCTTTGAACCAATCATAATTGTCTGCAGGGGTAAAATGCTGTCCCGAGAATAGATTAGAGACCTGTTTCTTTATAGACTCGCCATTTTTCATAATTTCTTCACGCGGCTGGAGTTCACGCTCTTCGGTTTTACCGCCTGGATCGCCAATCAAGCTAGTGGCTCCTCCAACCAGCAAAACAGCCTTCCAGCCGGCGTCAATCAACCGCCGGCTTAGAAGCATGGCGGCTAAATTACCGATCGTTAAACTGTCGGCCGATGCATCGACGCCGTGATAGAAGACTTTTGGCTCGTCGAGCCAAGCATTGCTTGCAAAGGTTTTATCTTTTATCAACCCTCGCCACGCCAAGTCATCGCTTAGCTTAATCAGTTGTTTCTCAGCCATATGGATTATCTATTAATTAGTATGCCACAAGGGCGATTTATCTGTTAATGGGCTAATTATTGCTTCAAAGTGATTTTGCTATAATACAGGAGTTACAGGTGATGACACTAGCTAAGAGAAATTCAACTATAGGTGATGGCCAGAGCTCCTAAAAAAGGCGCCAAGGGTCCAACGACCCGCAGCGGACGGGTACTTAAGGTTAACCGTTCGCTTGGCCAGCGCTATGGCACAATGAAAGAAGCCAAGACGCTTCGCAAGTTACAACGGATGCGCGGCCTGCCAAAATCGCGACTAAAGAGGCTCGCTTGGCGAATACACCCCAAGCATCTGGCCGAATATTGGTTTAGCCGCGACGGTGGCATTATGGCGCTTAAGGTACTCGGCATTGTGGTGCTAATACTGTTTATAGCAACCTTGGGAGTCTTCGCCTTCTTTCGTAAAGACCTACCGGACATCAATGATATATCAGGCAGTAATCTCGGCGGCAGCATCAGCTACTACGATCGAACGGGCAAAGTGCTGCTCTGGCAAGACTATAACGCCATCAAGCGAGTGCCGGTACAAGGGGGTGATATTTCCCAGTACCTCAAAGACGCTACGGTAGCTGTTGAAGACCGCGATTTTTATAACCACCGCGGGTTCGATATCAGGGGTATTTCCCGCGCCGCGATCAACGACCTAACCCACCATGGCAGCACTCAAGGAGGTTCGACCATTACCCAACAGCTGGTAAAGCTAACCCAGGACTGGCAGCAAACGAGAACCTTCACTCGAAAAGTTAAGGAGTTAATTTTAGCAGTTGAGCTAGAGAGGACCTATACTAAAGACCAGATTTTAACCGGCTATCTTAACGCCGCACCTTACGGCGGTATAGATTACGGAGCTCAAGTGGCCGCTGGCGACTATTTCCATAAAAGCGCCAAGGAATTGACGCTCCCAGAAGCCGCCATGCTGGCAGTCATACCCAAAGCACCAACGGCGTATTCTCCTTATAGTGGCGATTATTTTAACAAGAAAGAATTCCTCGACAGGTATAATTATGTGCTTGATTCGATGGTCCAAATAGGCAAGATAAGCAAGAAGCAGGCGGCTGAAGCTAAAAAAGTTAATGTTTTAGCAAAGGTTCATCCGCAAAGTACCAAATATGCCGGTATCAGAGCACCATACTTTGTCCTAGCGGCTAAAAACGAGATTGTTACCAAATACGCTACCCAAGGACCGGGTAGAAAACCTGGCGGCTGGAAAGTTATTACAACCCTGGACATGAGCTTGCAAAAAATAGCCGAGAATGTGATTGCAAGCAATCGGGGCAACGCTCTTAGTCACGGAGCGGACGAACAAGCACTGGTAGCCGAAGATGTCAAGACCGGCCAAATGGTGGCTTTGGTAGGAGGAGTTGATTTTAACAATCCGGGCCACGGGAAAATAAACTACGCCCAGTGGAATATATCTCCGGGTTCGAGTTTCAAGCCATACGACTATACAACTTTGATAGAAAACAGTACTACCGCCGGTGCCGGTGCGGTATTGTACGATGTCCAGCAACCGCTACCAGGCTATCCTTGCACTAATAAAGCAAAGCCGTCTTTCCGGGGAGGATACGCCGGCGGTAATTGTCTTTGGGATTATGATTTCCGCTACCCCGGCGCAATGACACTTCGTTATGCACTTGGTGGTTCGCGTAACGTGCCGGCGGTTAAGGCCATGCTCTCTAGTGTGCCAGGAAATCCGACGGCTTCTGTAAGTAAGACTATCAATACTGCTAATGATCTGATCCATACACCGGATGCTTATCGTTGCTTCACGCCCGGCGTCGACGTAAACACGGCCAAAAAAGCCGACGAGGCACAATGTTACGGCGCGGCAGCCATCGGTGACGGTGCCTATCTCCACCTAGACCAACACGTTAATGGCTTGGCCTCAATCAGCCGTATGGGCCTCTCCATACCGTCTACTTATATACTCCAAATCTATGATGCTAAGAGTGATAGCAAGCCATTTTATAATTGGAAGCAGCCCAAAAAAGGCGATGTCGACGTAAAGCAAGTCGTTCGCCCCGATGCTGCCTATATCGTCAACAACATGGCCTCGGACCCCAACGCTAGCTACCTGCCATTCGGATACTACAAATGGCACAACTACGGAGGCTGGCGTACAGCTGTTAAAACCGGTACCACCAACAATGGTTTCGACGGGCTGATGATGGCCTGGAATACCAAGTACGCTGTAGGAAGCTGGGTTGGCTATCACACGCGCAACCAGTCGCTCTTGGGTGCTATGGAGTACTCGACAACGCCTCTAGCTCGAGGCTTCATGACCGCAGCACTAGATAGAATCAAGACCAAACCGGTTACCTGGGCCGAACCGACTGGCATTAAGCATCTTCCGGCTTACGTAGTGCGCACCCACGTAGGAATCGGCTCAGTCGAACCTAGCCCATCAACGGATTTATTCCCGTCTTGGTACAAACCTAGGGGCTACAGTAGCCAAACCACAACTATCGATAAAGTTTCAGGAAAAGTAGCTAATAAATGCACGCCGTCCTTGGCGAAACAAACTCTAGGCGGCAGCTCGGCGCCACTGACTTTTTCGACCGATATCTTTTACCCTCCGGGAGCTGCCTCAGCTAGTAGCGCGACCGGGGATACTTCAGCTACCGACGATGTCCACAGTTGTGGCGACACCAGGCCCAGCGTGACTCTGACGGTCACCGATAAAAACTGCACTTCAAGTTGTACTTTCACTGCTTTCGTCCAGGCCGGCACTCACCCTTTCAACGATCCACAGTATCCGCAGTTTCACGGCACCGTTAATTTCTTGGTTAACGGCCACGTTGTGGGCTCTAAACCGATTTCAGATCCGGCAGACACTGTATCGATGACGTATAAACCGACTTCTAGTGGCGGAGGGACCGTAACCGCTCAAGTTATCGATAGTGTTCTTTATGATAGTACCAGTGAGTCGGTAAGCGTAAATTTTTCCAAGGGGGGTTCAAACCCCCCAAGCGCACCCACCATCACCGATCCGACTGAGGGTCAGGATATGGGATCGGGAAATGGAATCACTTCTTACACAGTGGTTTGGACGGGTGGTACCGCTCCATTCACGATTGACGTAGATGGTGTACCTTACTGCTCTGGAACTTCGGGGCATACATGTAGCGTCAACATACCAGGGCCCGGTAACTCACAGCACACAATTACGGTAAGCTCCTCTTCTGGCTCGGACAATGTAACGGTTAAACGATAGTAGCCGAGTAATCTAGTCTTTTTCTAAGAAGCTGTTTAGCGCGCTACGAACATCAGTTACCGAAGTCAGGAATGCGGGCTTTTTGCCCGAGCGAACCGCCGGACCGATAGCAGTATCAAATCCAAGTTTTTTAGACTCCGCAAGGCGTTTTTCCAAAAACGGAACGTGGCGAACTTCGCCGCTTAGGCCTACTTCGCCAAATACCACGGCGTTCTTTTTTAGCTGCATGCCCTTTGACGCCGAAGCAATCGCCATACAGACGGCTAAATCAGCCGCCGGTTCGCTAAGACGTATACCGCCAACAATGTTTATATAGATGTCGCGATCAGTTAGTTTTAATTTGGTTCGCCTCTCGAGCATTGCAATAAGCAGGTTAACTCTGTTTAGATCAATGCCGCTAGCGGTTCGTTTAGGGTAGCCGTAGCTAGTTGGGTTCACTAGAGCCTGTATCTCTACAAGCAATGGCCGGCTGCCCTCTATGGTGGCGTGGACTATCGAGCCATCGCTAGCCTGGCGTTCTGCTAGCAAAGCCGCGGAAGGATTATTTACGGCAATCATACCGCTCTCGGTCATTTCAAAAATACCGGCCTCGGTAGTAGCTCCGTAGCGATTCTTGACGGCGCGCAAGATTTTGAAGCCGCCGTATCGGTCGCCTTCAAGCTGCAGTACAACGTCAACCATATGCTCAAGGACTTTTGGCCCGGCTATTGAGCCTTCTTTGGTCACGTGACCGACCAACATGAGCGAGGTGTTACTGCTTTTAGCGGCCGCGCTAAGCAGCTGGGTGCTGTTTGTGATTTGGCTTACACTTCCAGCGGCCGAAGAAATTTCATTAACAGCAATCGCTTGAACTGAATCTATAACAACCAAGTCAAACTCGGCGCTAGATATAGTCGAGGCGATATCATTAGCCGACAGTGATGCAGCTAGCTGTAGTTTTTGGCCACTGATGCCTAAACGTTCGCCACGCATGGCAATCTGGTTGGCCGATTCCTCGCCGCTAACATAAAGTACTGAGCTGCCCTTTGCTGTATTGCTGGCTATCTGGAGCAAGAGTGTACTCTTACCAATTCCGGGCTGTCCGGCTAGCAGATTGACGCTTCCGGAGACGATACCGCCGCCCAGGACAGCGTCTACGTCGCTAATACCGGTTTTTAGGCGCAGCGTTTTGGTCTTGACAGCCGACGATACTGATTCGGCTTTCAGCCGGGTTCCGCTGGAGCCCGCTGTCGCTGTACTGACTTCTACCTGCTCTTGCAAGGTGTTCCACTCGCCGCAATTTCGGCATTTGCCGCTCCAGCTGGAACTAAACGCACCACAATTACTGCAGACATACCTAACTCCAAGTTTCTTAGCCATAGAACAATTTTAACAAACTACTAGTTGGCGGCCTGGGGTTTAACGTTGGTGTCGAGAGAATCGTAGAGGCTACGCAACTCAGCCGCCAAACTGTTGTGCAGCACTACCAGTTGGTTGTAGCGCGCGATGTCCGCCCTTAGCTCAGCAACAGCTCTATTGTAATCGTCAACCTCAGCGTTGAAGGGTGGCACAGAAGCGTTGTACTCCGAATACCGGTTCTGTGCGCGCAACGAATCCAGCGTTGCCCTATCGGCCTCTACGCTGTCGAGTTGGGTAGAGAGATCCGATTCTTCGTCATTTATACGCGCCTTTAAGGCAGCCAGGTTACTTTCGTAGTTGTTTATTAAGTTAATTCGCCGGTTGAATTCCCCTTCGTATTGGTCAGCATAGCCAACAACTGATTGGCGGTTGGAAAAGTAGCGCTGGTAATAAGTTTCGAGTTGAGGTGTCAGATGGGCAACCTCGGTACCAAAAATTGAGTGCATTTCATTTACTAAATCGTTTGGTTCTGTTTTTTGATAGGATTTTATAGTTTCTATTACCCGTTTATCACGAAGATGATTTTTGTAATAATCTTGTAGCAGAGCATCCACATTATTTTTATCGGTTTTGGAAAGTCTCTCGTAGGCTCCGTGGAGCATTTCGTGCGCGGCCGTTACTTCTGTTACTCCATTTAGGCGTTTATCGTTAACTGAGTAGATAAAAATGCCGCTCTCGTCTGAGTGATAACAGCCAATAACGATTGTCTGCTCGTATGTCGGGCAATCTTTCCTGAAGACGTCGCCAGAGCTCACAATTTCGGGGTGGTTAATGTAAAAAATGCGTCTGGCGCTATTTGTCATAGTGTTTTCGCTAGCCAAGCTAGAAATCTGCGGCGCCGGTGAGTAGTTACGCAGTTTTAGCCAATCTTCGATAGCACTGTGTTTATAGATACCAACGGCTACAGCGGCGACAAGTAGCAGGGACAGCCCCGTTGATGCCAGTCCCCTCTTTTGCTTCATCTTTAGTTTTAGGGCTTACTCGGGAGTGGCCGCGTAAGTCAGTTGCTGTTTGGATTTCTTGGCCGATTTGGCTGTACTCACCGCGACTACATCGCCTTTATGATATCGCTCGTCAAGTAGTCCGCCGGCAATGGCGTCTTCCAATGTTTCTTGAAGTAGGCGCCGCATCGGCCGAGCGCCGTTTAGAGCGTCATAGCCATTCTCTAGTAAGTGCTCTTTGGCTGATTTGCTAACAGAAAGCCCGATGCCCTTCTTGGCTAAGCGACTCCGAAGATCGTCTAGCTGGATATCCAATATTCTAAGGGCGTTTTTCTTGGTTAGTGCACGAAAGACTATTACTTTATCAATCCGGTTAAGCAGCTCTGGCCGCATCATCTTCTTCAGTTCGTCGAGAACGTTTGACTTATTGCTCTCATGAAGCTCATCAAGGCTATCCATGTCGGCTTTTTTGCTGACACCAAAGCCGAAATTGGCTTCTTTTTGTAGCTTCTCTGCGCCAATATTGCTGGTCATGATGATGATTGCGTTGGTAAAGTCAATTTTCCGTCCTTTGGCGTCCGATAGTACTCCGTCCTCCAAAATTTGAAGTAGGACGTTGAAGACTTCCGGATGGGCTTTTTCAATCTCATCGAACAACACCACGCTATAGGGTTGGCGGCGGATTTTATCGGTTAGCTGGCCACCGTCGTCGTAACCTACATATCCGGCCGGCGCGCCTACCAGGCGAGCTACCGTGTGATGCTCGCCAAATTCACTCATATCTATCTTGACCAGGGCTTCCTCTGAACCGAAGAATTCTCTCGCTAAAACTCTGGCTAGCTCGGTTTTGCCAACACCAGTCGGCCCCATGAATATAAACGAACCAATCGGTCTTTTTTCAGATGCAATGCCGCTTCGAGAACGGCGTACGGCGCTGGCTACCGTCTCCACAGCTTCGGACTGACCGATGACATATTTACCGAGATTCTTCTCGAGGTTGACCAAGTACTTGGCCTCGGAGCGGATGACCTTTGTCACAGGCACACCAGTCATTCTGGCAACAGTTTCGGCCACGTCGTTTGAGTCGATGGTGATTGGTTTGTCAGTCTTATGGGCTTTTTCTAGACGAGTAATTTTCTCATTAAGTTGGCTGGCGGCTTGTTTTTCGCGAGCGGCTTTCTCGTAATCTTCAGCTTCGACAGCGTCCTCAATACGGGTATTGATTAGTTTGAGCTCTTTTTGTAGCTGGCGAAGTTCAGGCGGTGTCTTGCCCTTGTTAACGCGTAAGTAGGCGGCTGTTTCATCTAGCAAGTCAATAGCCTTATCGGGCATGAATCTATCGTTGATATAGCGTCTAGCGAACTGGACAGTATCCCCCAAGACTTCGCTGTCTACACGAACGCCGTGGAACTCCTCGTAGTATTTTTTCAGGCCCTTCAAAATAGCCAGCGTTTCCGAAGGAGTTGCTTCGGGAACTTGAACGGGTTGAAAGCGCCGTTCTAGAGCTGCATCTTTCTCAACGTAGCGGTTGTACTCGTCGGTAGTCGTTGCGCCGACAAGGCGGATTTTGCCTCTTGCCAGACTGGGCTTAAGGATATTACCGGCATCCATTGAGCCCTCGGCGGCGCCGGCGCCAACAATTAAATGTAGCTCATCGACAAATACGATAGTATTTTGATCTTGCTCGAGCTCGGCTATAACTTTTTTAAGGCGGTCCTCAAACTCGCCGCGATACTTAGTGCCGGCTATCATTCCTGCCAAATCAAGTGTTACGATTCTTTTATCCAGGAGGCTATCTGGTACTTCCTCGTTTACTATTCTTTGGGCTATCCCCTCAACGATGGCTGTCTTACCCACTCCCGGCTCGCCAATTAGTACAGGATTATTTTTGGTTCGGCGGTTAAGTATTGTTATTACCCTTTTTATCTGGGCTTCACGACCGACTACCGGGTCGAGCTTGCCTTTGCGGGCCAACTCAGTCATGTCGGTGCCAAAAAATTCCAGAGCGGTTTTACGCGTTGTTTTACCTCGGCGGCGAGCACCCGATGCTGACTTGTCATCTTCTTCGTACTGCTGTCGGTTGAGAAATTGTTCTACTTCAGTAGACAAACGGTCTATGTCCACACCCATGTCGCGCAATAGCGTCGTGGCACGAGCGTTTTTCTGGCTCAGGATGCTGTAGAGTACATGCTCCGTACCGCAGTAGTCTTGGCTGAATTCTTGGGCAATCTCCCATGCCATCTTAAGTGTCAGCTTAGCCGTTTCAGACAGTCCTTTGCCGCCCATGTTTATAACTAGCGTTTTGGGTGTCAGGTTCAGGGCCAGTCTCGCGCGGTCAAGGTTGATTCCCGCTCCCTCGAGTATCTTGGCTCCCATAGAGCCTTCTTGGGCTAACACACCAAGTAGCAGGTGTTCGGTCCCTATGTAGGCGCTGCCAGAAGCTCTGGCTATAGCGTCCGCGTGCTTCAAGCTGTGAAGTGCGTTATTAGTTAAATGGCTCAAAAATTCTTGAAAATCAGGTGAGTTTGGAATCATATTTTTAGTATAACCCTCTCGTGCTTATTGAATTAATGCGGCAGTTTCTGGATAACTGCTACCATTCAATTATAGCACAAATTGGCACTCGTCAAGTGAGAGTGCTAATTATGCACCGCTGACTACTTGGCTTGTGTTTCCTGCTCAGGTTTTTCTTCGGACGGTTCTTGGCTGTTATCCTCAGTTCCGTGTTCCTCGATAGCTTCGAGTAGCGAGTTCTCTAGGTCCGACTTTTTCTTAACTTTTTGGACAACTGGCTTGGATTCAACTTTGTTGTCGACCTCAGCTTTTTGCTCTTTAGGCGGTTTTTTCTCTTCATCCGCCTCAGCCTGGGAAGTTTTCTCGGCTTCAACATCAAGCTCATAACCCGTAAGCTTGCCGGCCAATCGAACATTCTGGCCGGATTTGCCAATAGCAATGCTTAGCTGATCCTCGGGTACTATAACCGTTGCCTTATCGCTTTTTTTATCGATTTTGACGCTAGTGACGTTAGCAGGTTTCATGGCATTGGCGATGTAAGTCGAAAGGTCTTCGTCCCAAACGACTATGTCTATCATCTCCTGGCTGCCAATTTCATCTCGGACAGCGTTGATGCGCGTGCCGTGCCCGCCGACAAAAGTGCCTACCGGATCAACTCCTTGAACGTTGCTTGCAACCGAGATCTTGGATCGTACGCCAGCTTCACGGGCTATTTCTTTTATCTCAACGGCATTGCCGCCCATCTCTGGTACTTCGGCCCGGAACAGATGTTCTACGAAATCTTTACTGCCGCGGCTGACAATTAGTTGCGGGCCGCGAAAGCTCTTCTCAACTTCCTTGAGAAAGAATTTTAGGCGCTGACCAGGATAATAACGTTCGCCCTGAATCTGCTCGCTAATTGGCATAATGCCTTGGGCTCTGCCCAACTCAACTCGGACCAGCCGTCCTTCGACGCGGCTGATGATACCGTTGACAATACTGCCGACCTTATCCTCAAACTCATTTAAGACAATCTCTCGCTCAGCCTCCCGCAGTCGCTGCAAAATAACCTGTTTGGCAGTCTGGGCGGCTACCCGGCCAAATTCGTCTACCTTTTGGATTAGCTCAACAGTCTCGCCAATCTTAGCGTTTTTTCTGACGGCCTGTGCCTCCGATAGGGAAATTTCAGCTCGTGGGTCTTCAACTTTTTCTACCACATCTTTAGTGACGAAAGCAGTTACTTCACCAGTGTTTAGGTTCATTGTCACTCGCACTTCCTGCTCGCGCTCGCCAAAGTCACGCCTCCAGGCTGCCGCTAAAGCCTGTTGTACTATATCTTGTACTTGCTCCTCGGGCAGATTTTTCTCCTCGGCAATAACCTTTATAGCCTGGCCCAGCTGTTTAAAATCCATTTCCATATTTATATCCTCTTATTTTTCACTAAAAAATCCGACCTGATTCGGTCGGATACTTAACTCATAATATCGTAACCAGGCCGAAAATTCAAAAACATTTGCTTATTTTCCAATATAATGTCATAATTTTCATCCGTATGAAGGATGAGAACTACCCTGCCGGACAGTCTTATGGGCCGTTCATCGACCGTGGTATCGAGTTTCTTATTAAACGGAGTATGTTAGACCGTGAGAGGCTTATTTCCTCGGCACCCGAGAGCCTTCCTGCCATACCAGACCCTTTGCTCTATCACATTTTGGGCTCAACTTGCCTAGAGCTAGTTAGGCAAAAGGGCCTAACCGTGTACGAACGCCACAGTGACTTTGATTGGCAAGCTACCAATGAAAAAAAGATATCTCCTTGCGTTTATGGCTTTTCTCACCACTCAAAAAAGCCGCCTTTTCCTCTACCGATTATTGATATTATCGCGCCCTTAAGTTATGCGTATGTTAGTCACGGTAGAGCGGCAAATGGTATGGGTAAAGACTCCATCTACAGGGGCAACTTTGGCAAGATGCTAAGAGGAGCTGGTTCGTATGAAGTAAATCGTGAGCACCCAGATGTATCAACAATGGTCCATAGCCTAGACATCCTCAAGGCAGGCGGCACTATTGCCATCGCTCCGGAAGGCGGCTCAATAGAAGGACACAAGATTCCAAAATTGAAGCGTAGTCTGGGCATAATTGCTATGGTAGGCGATGTCGAAATTATTAACGTTGCAACCGTAACAGAACCTGTAGTTAAAAATAGGCGTTTTAGTCTTGAAATTATACCTAGGACAGTCTTAGTATTCGGCGAGCCCTACAAACACGAATGGACCGATAGAGATAAGTATTCAACTGAGGAGCTAATGGCCATGGTAGCTAGCGAAGGGCTGAGAGGACTACCGCTCTCACTGATAAAACACAGTCAAGTCTTAGCCGAACACCAAAGACAAGACCTGCAAAGCCTTTTTGACGAAGGCCTAGACGAGTTTTAGATAGTAAACTGGCCGTTTCGGTATATAATTTTTTGTTTCCCGCCGGCTAGAGTTGCCGTGACGGTCCGGTCTGCAGTAGAAATCATATCGGCGTGGATTACCGATTCGTTGTATCCAAGTATGTTCAATTCCTTCTTCGAAAGTTTAGATGGGTCTCCTTGGTAGGTATCATGATAAGATTTGCCGACAGCCAGATGAGTATTACCAAATGGGCCGCCGATATTCTCGTCGAACAACGTTTCGGCCATGAATTTATCAATCCGCGACAGGCGCTTATCGGTTAAAGAAAATTCCCCAAGCTGTGATGCTCCCTTGTCGGTTCCAAGCATACTATCAAGCAATTTTTGGTTCTTTCTTGCTGTGGCTTTTATTACCCGGCCAGCTTTAAAATGAAGCTCGATTCCCTCTACCTTGGGGCCGAAATAGTAGAGTGGTTGATTGAAGCGAATCCAACCTTCGGTGCCTCGCCAGTCAGGCGATGTGAAAACCTCGAAACTGGGAATATTCCGGCCGCCGCCGCCCAGCCAACGCCTTTTTTGACCGATTTTTACGCGCAGATTCACATCTTTGCCCTCCACGTGAACCTTTGCAATTTGCAAGTCCGTTAAGCTTTGGGCAACTCGGGCAACCTCAGAGCTGACTTGGTGCCATTTTTTGATTGGGTCTGCCAAATCCAAAAAACAGGCATTTGTAATTTGCTTCCAGTATTCGACCTGGCTAAGCTCGGCTTCCTTCGCCATCGACTCAGTGCCATACAGTGCTAGTGTCCAGGTATACTTGCCGAGGTTTTCTTTTTTGTCGAACCAGCGCATTAAGGGCTTGGCGCTCCTTTGGACCGTCATGATTTTTTTTGGGTCAACTTTGTCCAGCTCGTGTACATCGTGGTCGGCAATAAGCGCGATTCGGTGATCCGTCTGTGCCACCAGCCCACGGTAATATTTGTCCAAGAAAGCGCTAAGTTGTGCTTTGGAGGCGTGTTCGTAAAAGTACTTGGCAGCACCGCTCATATCATCCCCAAGAGAACTTATCATTAATCCGCCGCTGTCTAATATAACTTTACGAATTTTTCGATAAAGCGGCAGGGCCGACAGTGGCGACTGTAAGAAGACGACTTCGCCGGGCTTTATGCCTCGGCCACCGCCCAAAGCGAAATTTACCAAGACCTTGGCATACTTCTCAAGAACTTCTTCAGAAGGCATGTAACTCATTGGCTTAAATTATACGCTAGTCGATTTCGACCAGGCTGATGTATTGGTGACCGCTGCCGCTTACTTCGGCAGCCAATATTCTGCAATCCCCTTGCCAATTGTTATTGGCAACCCAGAGCTGGGCGGCAAAAGTTAACTGGCTCTGCTTATTGGGTCCGATGTAATCAAAGCCGCTACCTTGGCTCTGAGCCGTTCGGTATTTTACCTCAACAAAATAAATGATCTTGTCTTTTTTGCCTACAATGTCTACCTCGCACCAGCGTGTGCGCCAATTGCGCTCAAGAATTTTGTAACCTCGGAAAATTAGCTCTTGGACCACTGCATTTTCTGCCTGCCGGCCAATTGATGTGGTTTTCAAGAAGCAACCTCTGCCACCGGAGCATAGGACTTGCGATGTATAGAACTCAAAGCGCCATATTCAGCTAAGGCTTTTAGGTGCTCAGCCGTACCGTATCCAACATTATGTTCAAATTTATAATCAGGATGTTTGGTTGCTAATTTAGCCATAAATTCGTCGCGATGCACTTTAGCGAATATACTGGCGGCCGACACTGTCGGTATATCGACGTCAGCATTAACTTGGCAACGCCCATTTTTATATTTTGCCGGTAAATAATTAACCTTGCCATCCATAATAATCTCCTCTTCGATTTCTAGTCCTAGCGAGACAAGAGCACGCTTAACGCCCAAGCGCAAGCCTCGGCTCAGACCGTACTTATCGATTTCACTAGCGTGTACCCAGCCAGCACCAAACTCGCAGCAACTATTTAATCTTTCAAGCACAATGATGCGCTGTTTTTTACTGAGTAGTTTTGAGTCTTTGACGTCCGGCGGCAACTTGCCGACTGCTCTTGCGGCCACCACCAATAGCGGCCCTGCAAGGCTACCTCGGCCAACTTCGTCAACCCCAACCATAATTCCTAGAATATACGAAGTAGAGATGACAATCTAGTCGGCTTTAGCCGGTTATTTTTTGGCGGGTTCTTGGGTTTTTTCTGGTCCGAGTTGAGCGTCCTTCTTGGTTACAGCTTCGGCGGCCTTGGTTTCTTCAGCAGCCTCTTCCTTTTTACGCTCGGCGGCATCAACGTCGTGTGTTTCCATCTGTTTTTGGTGAATTTTGGCCTCTTCTGCTTCGGCTTCTTCGTCATGAATGACGTTTACTTTGTCACGATCGAAATCAACCCCCATAAGCCTTGCGTTCTTGCCTGTGAGGCTACGCATATAGCTTAGATACTTGCGCCGAACTTTGGAGCGTTTTACGACTTCAACTTTTAGTATTGTCGGCGAGTGTATAAGATACGTTTTCTCTACCCCGACTCCGCTGGCAATCCGCCGAACTGTAAATGAGCTAGTGTGGCTTTTTTTCCGAGCAGTCTTAATTACCAATCCTTCAAAAATCTGAACGCGTTCCTTACCGCCTTCACGAATTTTTTGGTGGACTTTAACACTATCACCGCTGCGTACATCGACGACGGCTTTTTTCTTATACTTGTCTTCTACCTGCTGCACCACGTTTGGCATATCCGGTAAATTCTAGCCCAAAACACCTATAT
>CAZPFQ010000001.1:154126-165147 GCA_964585885.1 uncultured Candidatus Saccharibacteria bacterium
GGTTTATAGGGAATTTTCGTTTTGTCGTCTAAGCGTCGTACCAGCCGCTGGGCCATTATAAGCCGCATAGCACTGGCGAATATCGGGTTGACGCCAATTGCATCCGTCATGCGTGTCAGCGCCGCGCCTGCATTATTGGCGTGGTAGGTGCTAAGAACCAAGTGGCCCGTCAAGGCGGCTTGCAAGGCAGTTTTAGCGGTATCCATGTCGCGAATTTCACCAACCATCACAACATCCGGGTCGAGCCTAAGAACTGCTCGCAACTTCTCAGCAAAATCATGCCCCTCCATCTGTCCGGCTACCGGAATCTGCATAACTCCAGGGATGGGATATTCCACAGGATCTTCGAGCGTAATGATTTTTCGATCGGGCGAATTGAGAGTAGTTATTATCGAGTATAGAGTTGTCGTTTTACCCGAGCCTGTAGGACCGACAATCAACACCATGCCGTTGGGGTGCTTAATTATGTCTTCCACCACCGACATCTCTTGCGCGCTCAAATCAAGCCTATCGAGTTTGAAATCTTCGAGTTTCATATTAAACAAACGCATTACGACATCCATGCCATAAAGCGCTGGTACTGTTTCGACTCTTAAATTCAGCATTACTTCTTCGCCCGTAGCCATCTTGTAAGGGCGACTTATGTGGCCGGCCTGGGCTTCATTTTCACCCGTAGAGACATTGGCGGCACTTGCAATTGCTGACGATAGATGACGATACTTTTCGTGGCTTATGTATGCCAGGGGGTGCAAAACACCGTCTATGCGAAATCGGATGCGGACATCGTCGCGTTGGTTTTCGATATGGATGTCACTGGCATTGAGCTTGTAGGATTGCTGTACTAGGTAGGCCAGCATGTCATCAGGCTTAACTTCTTCCAGGGTTTTACTGACTGTTTTGACTAAGCCGCTGTCTTCAGCTTTTGCCGTCTCGGCCAGGGTAATATCGTGATATTCGATTTTCTTTGGCGGGTCATAAAGCCGCATGTATTCTGAATAGCCATGGTCTGAGATGATAGAGAAGTTGGTTATCTGGTCCGTAAAACGGGCTTTGAGTTGGGTGATAACTTGCTGGGGCGTCGTTGTTGTTATGCCGAAATGAATATTATGCTCATCGGCCTCAAGCGGCACAACCCGCATACTGTATAGTTCGGACACGCTGAGTATAGTTCGAAATAGTTGCTTTTGAAGGCGAGTCGTGTCGACATACCCCAAGCCGAGTACCTGCGCTCTTTTTTGTGTAATCTGCTCTTCGTCTTGTCTGGCATCCTGACTCATACATTCATAATTATAAGCTTAAGCTTGTAAAAAGCTCAAAGCAGAGTTAGGCGCGTCAATGCACAAATGTTGGAAGTTGGCTTGTAAGTCACTACAATTTATGACAATGCAGAGATTAGTTTTAGTAGCGCACAATGTGCGCTCGGCTCACAACGTGGGATCGCTTCTAAGAAGTGCGGAGGCACTCGGAGCCGAAAAAGTTTACCTATCTGGTTACTCGCCTTACCCTAGGTCGAGAAAGGATACCCGACTGCCGCATAAAGCGCAAAACGCCCATAATAAAATTAGCAAAACGGCATTAGGTGCGGAGAATTTAGTTCGCTGGGAGTACTGTTCGGATTTGCCTAGCTTGATTAATGATCTTAGAAATAAGGCCTACGTTGTCGCGGCGCTCGAACAGGTAAAAAAGAGCCTGCCGATATATAATTATCAGCCCAGTGGCGCGCTTGCTCTTATTGTCGGAAGTGAAATCGGCGGACTGGACAGCGAGACACTGAAAATGTGCGATATTATCCTCGAAATTCCTATGAAAGGTTCTAAAGAATCCCTTAATGTTTCAGTTGCTGCCGCAATTGCGATATATCAACTAAAGTATATAGCTTAAGTAGATAGACAAAAGCGCCATTCGAATTTATAATTTGGTAGTAGATGACCGCTAAAATAAAAAGCCTCTCTAAAAGAACCGGCCATCGATCATCGCACAAACCTAAAGGAGTCAGCGACCACGCCTTTCGCAAGGTTTACTGGCCGTACATCCCACTGGTTTTAGTGATTGGTGCATTACTTAGTTTCAGCTCACGATCGGGCAGTTTAATGCAAATGGTCCAGCACCCTGAGGGCAAGGTTCTGGCATATGCCACTTCGATGAGCGTTAGTAAGTTGCTTTCTGGCAGTAACGTTGAGCGCTCCCAAGCTGGGGCTTCATCCCTCAAACTGAACTCCAAACTCGATGCCGCTGCTCAAGCCAAGGCTAACGATATGGCTAGCCGCAACTATTGGAGCCACAATACTCCCGATGGGAACCCACCTTGGGTTTTTGTTAGCAATCAAAGCTATGCTTATCAAAAATTGGGAGAGAATTTAGCGGCTGGTTTTAGCTCGGAGGAAGCAACTATTGATGGATGGATGAACAGCCCGCCACATCGGGAAAACCTGCTCGACCCAGCCTTTTCTGATGTCGGGTTTGGTTATGCTAATGTTCCGAACTACGCTGCTGCTGGAGGCGGGCCGATGACTGTAGTGGTCGCTTTCTACGGCAAGCCTCAAGTCCTGGCCGCGAGCACAGTCAAAGCCGCCGCAACCCCGCAAGCTGCTAGCGTGTCAAGGTCTATACCGAGAACGCCTGCTCCCAAGGCAACAAAAGCTCCGTCCAAAACGGCTAGTAAACCACAGCCCAAACCAGTAGAGCCGGCGACTAACCTAACACCCGTCGCCGACACAAGCTTAGGTGCAGAAACATCACGGGCCCAGTTGGCCTTTGGCTGGATTGGGGTTGGGCAAATTGCAACATTCATAATGGCCGCGGCTGCCGCGGGAGCTATCTGCCTCTGGCTCAGCCGTCATGCGTTGGCCGTCAGACGGGCTGTTGTCCGCGGCGAACAAATGGCTATCCGCCATCCGATGATGGACGTCGGGCTGCTAATCATCGCCGCCTTGTCCTATCTACTTACCCAGACAGCCGGTTTCATCCGTTAAGCCATGGCTATTTCACAACAACGTTACGCGGCCCAAAAATGGAAGCGATTGCGCGAAGGCTTTCCTCGTTGACATCTATCATCTGAGGTAATTTGATTATTTGCTTTGACTCTTTTGCGCCCGTCACAATTACAACCTCAGTTTTACCGCTGTAAACATCAAGTTGTTCTTTTAAGCTCATAAGTTGAGGCTGATCTTGACTGTCCTCTAACCGGATGTAGAGTCTTTTCTGGGATTGATCTTCGGCAATTTTAAATTGGGGTTTGGGACTTTTGAAGTTTCTAGCTTCTTCAGCTGTAATCAATCTCGCGTCTTCTACAAGCATCCTCCAGTCGTCCGAATAAGTCTCGCCGTTTCTATCTTTAGTTGACAGTTTACCTCGAGCCAACAACACATTATCACGCGACCACATGCCTGTACTTTTTTCATATAGTTTCGGGAAGATAATAAGCTCTAATTCACCGCTCAAATCTGCAATTTTTACAAACGCCATTTTGGATCCATTCTTAGTTGTAATCTCCCGGAACGTAGTTACCGATCCAGCTACACTTAGTCTCCTGCCGTCCATCTCGGCGCTAAGCGAACCTACGGCCGACGCAGATTTGTTTAGAAATGCCTCGAAATCTGCTAGCGGGTGCCGACTGAGATATAAGCCGAGCAGCTCTCTTTCCCAAGCCAGTTGTGTATTTTGAGAGTAAGGTTCGCTCTCCGGGTTCCAGCGCAATTTAACATCTGTAGACTCGCCGCCTGAACCGCCGAACAAGCCGACCTGACCGCTAATGATTTCTTTTTGTAGCCGTGAGGCCAAGCTAAGAATATTTTCAATGTTATTCATAAGCAGGCTTCGGTCTCCAAGAGCGTCAAATGCACCGGATTTGATCAGACTTTCTAGTGATTTCCGATTGACCACTCGCGCATCAACGCCTTTGCAATAGTCTTCAATTGTTTTAAATTTTCCGCCACACTTGCCGCGGGCTCGTAGAATCTCTTCGACAGCACCGTGCCCTACATTCTTTACGGCGTCCAGGCCGAACCTTATCTGATTTTTACCGGGAACGACTGCAAACTCATGAAAGGATTCATTGATGTCCGGCGGCAAAACATCAATACCCATATTCTTGCACTCTGTAATTTCTATTGCCAAACGGTCGATGTTGTCATAGTCACTCGTCATAAGTGCCGCCATGAATGCTGACGGGTAGTGGGCTTTGAGATAGGCCGTCTGATAGGCAATAAGACCATAACAAGCTGAGTGGACTTTGTTGAAACAGTACGCGGCGAAGTCTTCAAGCTGGTTCCAGAATTTTTCCATCTCTTTTCTGTCGGCTTTGGATTTTTTAACGGCGCCGTCTATGAAGTCTTTTTTTAGTTTGCCCAGAACTTCCGGAATTTTCTTGCCGATTGCTTTACGCAAAGTGTCCGCTTGGCCGCCGCTAAAACCGCTTAAGTCCTTACTTATCTGCATGACTTGTTCTTGGTAGACAATAACTCCGTAGGTGTTTTCTAAAGCCTCTTTCATGACCGGATGGATATATTCGATTTTCTTTAGGCCGTGTTTTCGAGCGATGAAATCGTCTATCCACTGCATCGGCCCTGGGCGATATAGCGCAACCATTGCGATAATGTCCTCAAAAACCGTCGGTTTCAGCTGTTTTAAATATCTTTTCATGCCGCTAGACTCTAGCTGGAATACGCCAGTTGTTTCCCCCCTCTGCAGTAGCTCAAATGTTTTCTTATCATTAAGAGGTATGTCGGCGATATCTATATCTTTGGAGTAGACTTTTTTTACTATACGCAGGGCATTTTTAATAGTTGTGAGGTTTGAAAGACCCAAGAAGTCCATCTTTAACAACCCCAAATCTTCTATCGGGAACATCGAGTATTGTGTTGCGATAGCGCCACTTTGGGCAACTTCAAGTGGTACAAACTTAACAATATTATCGGGTGCTATAACTACTCCGGCGGCGTGTACGCCGTGGCTACGTATTGTGCCTTCCAGCTTCATCGCTAAATCGAGCACCTGTTTAGATTGGGCGTTTTCACGATATTCCTTCTTTAACTCAGGGACTTGGTCAAGGTGACGAGCAATAGGTGTATGGCGCCCCTGGACTGGCGGTGGAATCATTTTTGCGAGGCGGTCGGCATCGGCATAGGGCACTTTTAATACTCTGGCGACGTCGCGGACCGAATTTCTAGCCGCCATCCGGCCAAAGGTTACTATATTAGCTACTCGGTCTCGGCCATATTTTTCTACACAGTATTGGATAACCTCATCTCGACGATTATCTTGAATATCAATATCCATATCGGGCATGCTTATACGATCCGGATTTAAAAAACGCTCAAACAGTAAATCATATTTAAGGGGCTCGATTTCTGTTATTCGCAGGCTGTATGCCATTATCGAACTAGCAGCACTTCCACGACCTGGCCCAAAAACAATTCCGCGATCTTTCCCCCAATTTATAAAATCAGCCACAATCAAAAAGTAGCCGTTGAAGCCCATTTTATTCACTACTTCAAGCTCGTAATTAGCCCTGTCAATAACTTGGCCCGGCAAAGCTTTCTTCGATTCAGCTATAGAAAAACTCGCGGCCGTACTTCTTGATATCCCGCTGTATCGCCAGGCCAACCCACGCCAAACCTGCTTTTCAAGATAGCTTTTTTCCGATTCGCCTTTTGGTGTTGGAAATTGAGGAATTAAGATATTGCCAAGTTCTAGACTTACTTCGCATCTGTCGGCGATAGCTCGAGTATTTTTTATTAGTTCTGGAAAATCCTCTGCCCATCTGGAGATTATCTCCTTTGGATCGGCAACATGAAGCTGGAACTGTTTCAGGCTCATCCGCTCTGTGTCTTCCAAAAACGCACCCGTCTGTACGCAAAGCAATACCTCGTGTGCTTCTTGGTCGTCTGACATGAGGTAGTGCGCATCAGAAGTAACAACTGCATTGATTCCAAGCTCGGAGGACAACTTCAGAAGTTGCTCGTTAACTTTTTCCTGCTGGTCCCATATATTTGGGTGCTTGGGGTGGCCGTGGTCTTGAAGCTCGATATAATAACGATCGCCAAAAGTCTTTTTGTACCAGCCTGCAATGTTTTTTGCCATTTCATACTGTCCTTGATTAAGAGCTTCGCTCAGCTCTCCCTGCATGCAACCAGATAACACGATAATCCCTTGGCTGTATTTTTCGAGCAATTTTCGATCTACTCTTGGCCGATAGTAAAAGCCGTCCAAGTTGGCAATTGTCGACAGCTGCATGAGGTTTTCATAACCAATGTTGTTCATTGCCAGCATCGTTAAGTGGTTAGAACTTCGATCACGCGAAGGGTCTTTATCTGTGTGGCTACGCGGGGCGACGTATGCCTCCATACCGATAATTGGCTTTACGCCAGCATCATTAGCCAACCGATAGAACTCTATGACACCGCTCATTAAGCCGTGGTCGGTTACAGCGACTGCCTCCATACCCAAGCTCTTCACACGTTCGACTAGCGCCGGTACCTTAGTAAGACCGTCTAGCAGTGAGTACTGTGTGTGGTTGTGCAAGTGAACAAAATCACTTACTTTGAACTTAGCCCCCGCTTTTGCCATTACCTAGATTATAGACGATTGCCCTGCCTCACCGCCGCGGCAGCCGTTGTAATTTATTTAAGATCTAGGCTTTTAAGTACTTTGCCAGATTTTTAGCTGATGCTCTTGCTTGTTTGAGGGCTTTATTAAGATCTGGGTCTTCGGCTTCTCCGGCTTTAACGCTCTTTAGAACTTCTGCGGTTTTTTGCTTGGCAACTTTGGCCTTATCGAGCGCATCTTCATATTCGGCTTTTGCCTTGGCACTTAAGCGCAAGCTTTTTTGCTTGGCTTCGCTTATCAGATCATCGAGCTCTACTTGAGCACTTTTCAGCTGCAAAACGGTTTCCTGTTTCACTTCATGCGCCTTGTCGGCAATATCTTGGCGGGTTTCTTTACCACTCTTGGGAGCCGTTAGAACACCTGCTATATAACCAACTGTTCCGGCGATTAGAGCGCTAATTGCAATTTTACGACCGGCGTCATTTCGAGCTGTCATGCTTGCCTCCTTTTTTAGTTTGGCGGTCGAATAAGTTGTTGACTAGCTTGACGAATGGAGCCGCAGAAGCGCTGCGCTTAACAGCAGTAGCAGCCGACTCAACGCTATCGGCAACTTGATTGGCTCGCTTTAATATTCTAATAAAGTAAATTAGGGCGATGCAGGCAAGTATAAGGAAGATAGACAGCACGGTGCTGACTATGATCAAAAGGGCATAAGCTGCTGTGTCCATACATTAATTATACATCAGCGTCTATTTGTTTTCTAATTAGTTTTTGTGTGAGCGTTGGGTTGGCCTTTCCTTTAGAGGCTGACATGACTTTTCCCACTAAGAAACCTATGGCTTTTTGCTCTCCATTTTTAATCTGAGTGACGACCTCGGGGTTATCGGTCAGGACTTTCGTTACTATTTCTTCGATAGCTGCTTCATCAGTAACTTGTAGCAGATTTAGGCGATTGGCAATCTGTTTTGGCTCTTCACTGCTGCTCAATATTTCTTTGAACACGGTCTTTGCGGCTGTCGAGCTTAGCTCACCTGAATCAACCATAGCGCTGAGCGAAATCAGGCGCCCCCCATCAACTTCAGGTTCAAGCGCGTCGCCTAATACTGCATCTGTCGGTTCGGCAGACATTAACCAGAATGCTACCCGGCGAGCAGCCGTCGCTCCGGCTTTTTTTAGTACATCAAGAATCGGCTCTACGGTCGAGCGCCTGTCTAAAATGTCTTCGATTACCTGATCGCTTACTTCGATTTTGGATAAATGCTCGCGGATTTCTTTCGGCAGAGGCCGCATATTTTTCTGTACCTCTTTCAGGTAGTCTTCTTCAAGCTGAAGTGGTGGTATGTCGGGTTCAGGCATATATCTGTAATCTTCGGCCTCTTCTTTGCTTCGTTGCGACAGGGTTTTTTGTTTCGACTCATCCCAGCCGCGGGTCTCTTGTATTACTTTTTGGCCTTTTTCTAGTAGTTGTCTCTGCCGCTCGATTTCAAAGGCTGCTGCTGCCTCTACGCTTCGGAAACTATTTAGGTTCTTTACTTCAGAGCGCGTTCCGAGCTCGCTCCCGGGCTTGGCCAAACTGATATTAATATCGAATCGCATATGGCCGTGATAGAGATCACCGTCAGTTATTTGAGCATACTTCATTAGTAGGTAGAGTTCACGAACATATGCTTTTGCCTCGGCTGGGCTATGAATCTCTGGGCGGCTGACTATCTCAAGTAACGGGGTACCGGCACGGTTGAGATCAACTAGTGAATAATTTGAGCCATCGGGATGGCTATTTTTACCGGCGTCCTCTTCTAAATTTGCCCGCTCGATAGCAATTTTACGGTTTTTGCCACCATGTTTTATTTCCACGCAACCATCTAGTATTATGGGATTCTCGAATTGCGTGATCTGATAGCCCTTTGGCAAATCGGGATAAAAGTAGTGTTTCCGCTCGAATTTACTAAACTTTTGCGGCACAGTTCCTAGCGCATAGGCTGCCTGAACACATAAATCGATCGCATTTTTGTTTAGTACCGGTAACGCACCAGGCAAACCGGCATCAATATGGCTGATAAGGGTATTAGGCGGGGCGTTTGTTGCATCATTAGCGACCGCAGAAAATAACTTGGTTTTAGTATTTAGCTGAACGTGAGTCTCTATTCCGATGGTTGCCTGGTACTTCCCTTCGCTCATATAGCTCCCAAATCCTTTAGTCCGCGCCGGATTCCAGCCAAAGCATTTTTAGCCTCCGACTTTCGCAGTCTGACTTTCGGCTCATGCACCAAACGATTGCGCAATTTGTGGGCATACCATACAGAGTCGTTACTGGTTAAATCCCGTTGCGCGGCGACTAGTCGCTCTCCCATAGTTTTTCCCTTGTAGCCTCTTCTTTTCAGAGCTTCATCCAGCAGTTTGTCGGCATCGATGACCGCTAGGACCATGCCTTCTTGCGACTTGACCATTGCCAGTAGTTCTGACCACCTAGCTTCAAAATATTTTTGTTTCATAGGGCGGTTTAGACGTTTGCCAAAAAACCCTAAAACAATTAGCACTGCTACTCCAAAGATAATGGCCGCAAGCAAAAATGCCGTTGTCATGAGAGTCCTCCAAATGCCGTAGCCGCCGCCAGAAGTTCCCGGTCGGAGGATTGGCAAGCCAATATTTGCAACCCTACTGGCAGGCCGGACGTTTCGCCAGCAGGTACACTTATTGATGGGTTGCCCGATATATTTGCGGCTACCATCAAAATATCGCTTAGGTACATCTTGAGCGGGTCGTCCATACGTTCTCCTATCTTAAAGGCCACGGTCGGTGAGGTTGGCCCGATTAGCAGATCAAGACTCTCAAATGCTTTATTGAATTCATTAATAATCTTAGTGCGTACAGTTTGGGCTTTTTTGTAGTATGCATCGTAATAACCGCTCGAAAGTACGTGAGCCCCAATCATAATACGTCGCTTGGCTTCGGCCCCAAAACCCTGTTCTCGGCTCTTTAAATAGCTCTCCTCAAGGGTGTCGGCATCAGACGAGTTGTAGCCGTATCTTTGGCCGTCGTAACGTGCCAAGTTGCTGCTAACTTCGGCCGGGCAAATTATGTAATAGACCGCCAAGGCTAGCGGCAAGCTCGGCAGGCTAATCTCCTCCAGATGCGCACCAGATTTTTTTAACTTTGCAATACTTTCGCTGATAACTTTATCTACGCCGGGTTCGACGCCCTCCGACATGTACTCTTTGATTATTCCGATTTTTTTGCCTTTCAAGCTGTAGCCAGTTGAACTTTGCTCGTAGCCTTTGGCGTCTCTCTCAATCGTCGTTGAATCAAGGGGGTCCTTGCCGGCCATCACATCAACAGCCGCGGCGACATCATCAGCTCTTTTTGCCATTGTGCCGACCACATCGGTACTGCTGGCCATGGCAACGATACCAGAGCGAGATATCAACCCATAAGTCGGTTTATAACCAAATACGCCGCAGAAACTGGCTGGTAGCCGAACCGAACCACCTGTATCAGTACCTAGCGCAAACGGTGCCATATCGAGAGCCACGGCGGCGGCCGAACCACCTGAGCTACCGCCTGCAACTCGATTTTGGTCATGCGGGTTTTTGGTTACAAAAAAATCGCTGTTCTCGGTACTGCTACCGTGCGCCCAAGCATCCAGATTAGACTTAGCAACACATATTGCTCCGGCGTTCTCCAGTTTTCTAATAGCAGTCGATTGGTACAACGCTTGGTAGCCCTTAAGGTATTTTGCACCGGCGGTGGTTTTTCCATCAACAGTTAAGAAATTATCTTTCGTTATAAATGGCACACCAGCTAGCGGTCCAACTTCTTTGCCGGCACTCACTTTTTTATCAAGCTCCTTTGCTTTTGTGAGTGCGGTATCTTTGAGAGTTGAAATAACTGCCCCGAGGTCTTGGTGTTTCTCGATTTGTGATAGTGATTTTTCGACTAGTTCCTGAGCGCTAGTTTTACCACTACCGACGTCAATTGCTAGCTGTGAAACTGGCTTCCAACCGCTTGATTTATCATTCATGGGATTACCCGCTCAACTCAGTATTCGCTTTACCTTAAACTGCTTGTTCTCAACTGACGGCGCGGCTTTTAGAATGTCTTTGGGTTTTGCTTCATAATCAATTATTTCGTCGTTTCGTGTGACATTCTTCAGTCCAGTTACTTGGTACGTCGGTTCGAGTCCGGCCGTATCGGCTTTATCTAAAACCTCCACATAGTCTAGGATTTCGCTTAGTTCTTTTTGGAAGCGCTTAATTTCAGTTTCGGATAGTTTTAACCGACTCAAATGAGCCAATTTTAATACTTCTTCCCTCGACAATTTAGACATATCTACTGGATAAGTATACCAGATAACGCTACGATTCTACCTCTGTTATTTTTGAGTATTTATTAAGGCTTTTTAATAGTTATTAAAGCTTCGAATTTACTTCTGCGATCAAATCTCTCAACTCAGCAGCTTTTTCAAACTCTAAGTTGGC
>CAZPFQ010000001.1:165247-180415 GCA_964585885.1 uncultured Candidatus Saccharibacteria bacterium
CTCATGTGAGATTCATCAATAAATAACAAATAGTCGTCCGGAAAATAGTCGAGTAGGGTCGCCGGCTGCTCGCCTTCTTCTCGGTCGGTGAGGTAGCGGCTGTAATTCTCAATACCTTTGACAAAACCGGTTTGCTCGAGCATTTCGACGTCAAATTTCACGCGCTGCTCTAGCCGCTGAGCCTCCAAAAGCTTGCCTTGGTCCTTGAACCACTTTAGGCGCTCGTCTGTCTCCTTTTGTATCTTTATAAGCGCTTTTTTAAGCTTTTCTTCCGGTGTAACGTAGTGACTGCCAGGAAAGATGCTTAACACGTCAAGGGATTTTTCAATCTCCCCGGTAAGCGGATTTATTTGTGTCATTTTTTCTATATCGTCGCCGTAAAATTCTACTCGATAGGCTGATTCGTTACCGGCTGGAAATATGTCTACTACATCTCCCCTGACTCGAAAATTACCCCTCTCAAAAGCCATGTCGTTTCGGCGATATTGTATATCAGTTAATTGTCGGAGGAGTTTATCGCGCAAACGCCGCTCGCCTTTTTTTAATTTAACGGTCATGTTGGCGTAATCTTCTACAGAACCGATACCGTATATACAGCTAACGCTGGCTACAATTACAGCGTCGCGGCGACTCAGCAGAGCCTCGGTGGCGGCGTGTCGCAGGCGGTCTATCTCTTCGTTTATGTCGCTGTCTTTTTCAATGTAGGTATCACTCCGCGGTACATAAGCTTCGGGCTGGTAATAATCAAAGTAGCTAACAAAATAATGCACCGCATTGTCCGGTAAAAATTGCCGGAATTCGTTGTAAAGCTGAGCTGCTAGGGTTTTGTTATGGCTAAGAATCAGCGCCGGCCGTTGCTGAGCGGCAATAACATTGGCCATGGTAAAAGTTTTGCCGCTTCCGGTAACGCCAAGTAGAACTTGGTTTTTTTCTTTTTTTACTATGCCTTCATTTAATTTAGCAATCGCCGCCGGCTGATCACCCGTCGGCTTATAATCACTCGTTAGATGGAACTTACTCACCTATAAATTGTAGCAAGCAGATGTTTATTCGGCGTCTATTGAACCGTAATCTTTTACGAATCTATCTACCACAGTTTCAAACTTATCTTCAGTAATTCGGTCAGCTACGTAACCAGTTTTTGCGTCTCCTCTATCAAAGCACTGTGGCCCGTACTCTTTTTTAGTTGTTAGTGCGTATGTGTAACCGCCAATGCTTTTAACCTTACTGAATAGCGGTGAAACTTTATCCGGATTTTTCCAACTTGGGTCGTTTGTTAGAAGGCGAAGAATGTACGCGATGTACTCACCTCTACAGCTTGTACCCTTGGGTCCGATTATCGCATCGGCTTTTTTAGAGTAAACGGTTATATCTGAACTTTTACCATCTGTTTGATAATCACTCAATTTGTAGTAGTAGCCATCAGAGGGATCAGTCAATGGAATTCCGGCCAACCACTCTTTGATATCAAGAAACTTTTTTCCTTGAGTTAGGGGACCAGTAAATGTTTTGCCAGCTACGGTTACACATTGCTCCGGGTATGTTTCAAGCAGTTTGCTACCAGCGGCTTTCTTGCACTCCTCAAAAGTCTTTATCGAAATATAGGTTGGTAAATTAGTAGTTGATTGCGCTGAACTTTCATATGAATTGTTGGTCTTATCTTTACTTTGCCACACATACCACCCTGTGAAGCCTATGATTCCGGCAATCGCCAGAAAAAGAAACCCCTCGATTAGCGTGAATCCTTTATTTGTTTGCATAATTACTCTATCTCCAAAGTATTTATTATTCTTTCCATCATAGTAGTTACGTCCTTGTCGCCGGGAAAAATAACATAGTTAATCTGCAAACTATACTTTCCATTCTCGAAGTAATAAGCGTGGGCAACGGACCCCTTAGCTAAAACATCAGCAAAGCTACCCCCATTAACTTTCTGCTCTCTTTTATAGTGATAGCCTACTACGTTATTAATCCTGAATGCGCCAACAAGCTGATAGTAGCCATTACCTGGAACTACCTTGGTTGGCGGGGAGTTTAAATACATAGCAAATGGGGTTGCTCCATCCGTACCTCCCACAGCGACTATCATCGGTGACTCGCCCGATTTGTAGACAATACCTTTCTTGCCGGCGGTTAACGACTCGCCACTGCCGCTGATATTCGAGCCCAGCTCCCAGCCGTTGGGGATGCAAGCACTTATGCCGCTTTGCTTAAACTCAAACCTCTTTCCCGACATTGTGGTATTGGGTATTTGGCAGTTTCCCAGCCACTTTCCGCCTGCGGCCACAGAACTATCAGGGCTCTGATTTAAGCTCGAAGATGAATCCAGGCTGGCGCTGGTTTTGCTTCTACTATTCCAGACATACCAGCCGGTGTAGGCGATTAATCCTGTTATCAACACAAGTAGTGTTACTTCTACTAGGTTATAGCCGTGTTGTTTATGTTTGATCATAGGCTAACAATACCATCTAACAACTAGGTGTATATTGATTTGTATTCGTGATGGAGTTTATCTAGCATGGCTGTAAGCCTTTCGATGAGTTTGTCTGGGTCTTCCTCGAAAATAACCAAGTCCGGGTTGGCATTAGGCAAAAGCTTCAATAGTCCTTCAATCTGAGCGCTAATGCCGCCGGCGCTTTCTAATATTCCGATAGGGGTATGCGTTTCTGCGGCTATTGTAAACTCATGCAGCGTGCCGAGACGACCACCAATTGTAACAACTGCATCGGCCGAATTAATGAGTAGCGCATCCCTGCCTCCATAATGAAGCCCGGTGTAGAGAATAGCATCATAACTCTTAGTCGGCAGGCGATACTTAACGACATGTTCAACTTTGGTCGCCGCCGGACTGAGGCCCATGCTCATATGCCCACCGGCCTTTTTGTATCCCTGGGCCGCAAAGTCAGGGAGCCCCATAGTGGCACCGGTCATCAAACTGTGTCCGGCCTTAGCGATAGCCCGTCCTATAGATTCTGCTAACTCAGAGCCGCGTTCAACGCTGTCACCCTTAGCGGCTCCTGATACGCAAATTTGATAAGAACCATTAGCCATTATTACTCCGCCGCCGCGTATTCTTCGGCTAATTCCGAGCTAATGGGCAGGCCAAGTCCGTCTCTTGAAGCAATCGCGGACTCTATCTCGTTTTCTTTACCTACAAGTTCTTGTTTTAGGCGCTCATACCGGCTAGACAGCTCGAGCCACAGGGAATTTGCTCCGTGATTGGCGGCTGATTCAGCCATACTATTCCGTCTTTGGTAGTTATTGGAAACGTCGTGAAGGTTTAGAGAAATCGCCGGCTCTCCGTCCGCGACCAAGAAATCGGCGTCGGCCCACCAGTGCATAGCCGGGCTTAGCTCGTCAAGCGAGGCTCGGTAGCCATCAGGGTTTAGCCCAAATAAGCCGTTCAAAATTATCAGAGATAGGCTAAGGACCGGCGCATTTTGGATTTCGGCATGAGGCAGAACTGCCAGCGCTCCCATTGTTTTATTACTAAGTATTATCACCTCGGATATGGTTGATTTAAAGATGTCGGGCAGTTTCGTAATTTTTATCGGCCTAAGCTCGTAGCTCGAGGAATTTAGTTTGGACAGCTCTTTTGCCATATTTTTCTGCCATGTTTCGGGCTCAAGCAATTCAGCACTGAGAATAACTGTGGCTTTTTCCTCTCGCTTCAAAAGTGATGCAACCGAGCGGTAGCGCAAGGCTTTGGCAACGTGCTTAGGCGGGTATTTAGCAAGCAAAGATTTTATAACGCTGCTTTTGACTACCCACGCATCGTCTACAGACGCACAATGATCGGTTATTTGAATGGCCTTATTGAGCCGTTCATCGAAGCTAGTAAACTGATTAACTCCCACCGCTTTGTCTATCATCTCCGAGTCTCTCTCAAAACGAGCTAGTACGGCTTGATAAAGCTCCTCGTCGGTTGTGTCGTCAGGATCTAGCCCAAGCTGGGACATTTTAACCCGGAGACGCTGCTTGTTTTCGGCCAGTAAGCGAACGTCCTCGCTAGGGTAGCCCGTTGCCGATTCGAGTTTAGTTATTTGTTCGGCAATTTCGTCCTCAGATTTATCAAGCAGTTTCGACAGTATTTTTTTCACTAGCGTAGCCTCTCAGGGTGGTAATTATCGGGGGCGATACGTAAGAAATGTTCGATTTCACGTTCGCTGAGGAGCCCTGCCTGCGCGCCCACTTTCTGGACAACGCTCATTGAATTTATAGGCGCCCAGAGTAATGCCGCCGAAATATCTGCACCGTGAATCATGGCAGCGGTAAATGTAGAAGTAAAGGCATCGCCGGCTCCGGTACGATCGTAAGGCGGTTTAGGGTCTGGGTATATCGGCATCTTGAAACGGTTTATACCGTCGCTAGCATAAGCACCTTTGTGGCCATCACTGATGAGAACAATCTTAGGCCCAAGTTCGTGCAGCTTATCGAGCAAGGTATGGATATCTTCATGAGAACCACCGACAATCAAGGCCGCTTCCTCAAGGTTGACCGCCAGCACTTCGCTCCGCGAATAAATTCGGCGTAGACGATCGACTCCGGCGGCTAGCTGGAAAGTACCCGGCTGAAATGCCAGCTTAATCTGTGGCTGTGCATCGAGCCAGTCGGCCAGTTGGTCGTGATATTCCATAGCGTGTTGGCTGATTGAGCTAAAATACACCCACGACGGAATATCTACTGCGCGGAAACGCGGCCAGCTATATTCATAATCTTCATGCTTTATTAGGATGGTTCGATCCTCTTTGTACCACAGCACATAGTGGTAGTTACTTTTTTTGTGGTGGTTAATGTGTATGAAACGCCTGTCCACCTTGGCAACACTTAGGGCGCGCAACATATCACGGCCGTAATCGTCGTCGCCGATGTTAGCGACCAAGCCAGAGTGTAAGCCCAGCTTGGCGAATGCTACAGCGGCATTGGCGGCATTGCCCACCGCTGGCACCACCTCTGCATGATCGAAAGGCACCTTGGAGCCGTATGCCATACTGAGCCGCGGACCATGTTCGCTGTTATCAACCCGAGCTTCATCTTCGAGCAACTTAATAAAAGCGTCCGTCACCACATCGCCCACCGAAAGCACATCAAGACGTGACTCAGCCATAGTTCTTAAGGCTTATTTTAGCACAAGAAGTTAGGCCGGTTTGGCTTTATCGGTGGAGTTAAACATGTCGATTTTGGATTCAACGACTTTTTGGACATGGATTATAACCTGCTCCATAAGCTTAACCACAGCGTACTCCCCTTTATTTTCACGCAGTTCTTTCTCTAGCGTGTCACGGTAGGCTATGCGCATATCAGAGTTGATATTTATTTTGCTTACGCCAATTTTTACAGCTTCCACGAAATAATGTTTAGCTGTACCACTACCGCCGTGCAGTGATAGGTTGCAGCCTAATACCTGCCTGACTTGCTTTAGTAACTCTAAATCAAGGATTTTGGGGACCGGATAGTGGCCGTGTAAATTACCGACAGCTACAGCGTAGGTATCTATTCCGGTAGCGTCGACAAAAGCCTTGGCTTCTTCCGGCTTAGTAAAATACTTTCGTATTTCGTCGTAATCGATTTTTTCTTTATGAAGGTTACTGCTACCGGCAAAATAGTGAGGTTCGGCTTCAACAAGCGCGCCGGTAGTCTTGGCAGCTTGAACAACCTGTTTTGTCTGGGCGATGATATCTTCGTTTGAAGCCTCGTGCTCAGCCTGGGAGATATCTATGTGTATGCACTCAAACCCAGCGCTAATGCCCTCCACTGCGTCCTTTACGCTTGGGCTGTGGTCGAGATTTATATACATTTCGATACCGTATTGGGATTTGTAATTATCAACGAGGTCGCGGACGTTCTGCAAACCCATGGCGTCGGCCTCGGTTTTGCTGACTTCGACTAGGACTGGTGCTTTTTTAGCGATTGCGGCTCTAGCAACAGCAACCAGTGTTTCCTGATTATCGAGATTAAAAGCCCCCAAAGCGAAATGCTGGGAATTAGCTCGCTCGAACGCCCGGCGGGCATCTTCACAATTTTTTCGTAGTTGAGATATTGTAGGCATGTTGGTTAGTGCTTATGGTTAGTATGGTCAAGTAGCAGATGGTGGGCGGCCATCGCGATATGGGAAGAATCCAGACCAAAATGCTGTAATAGCTCCTCGGGCTTCCCCGATTCGCCAAAACGGTCTTGCATGCCGATGCGCCTCATGGGGCTCGGCAGATTCTCACTCAAAAGCTCTGCAATAGCGCTGCCAAGACCGCCGTTTACTTGCCCTTCTTCGGCTGTGACTACGTGGCGGGTCTTGCGAACACTTTCGATGATGGTGTCTTTATCAAGCGGCTTTAGGGTCGGTACGTGTACTACCTCGGCACTTATGCCGTCTTTTGCGAGTATCTTAGAAGCCTCCAATGCTTGGTACGTCATTGTACCGGTAGCGATCAAGCTTACTTCACTGCCTTCGTGAAGTATGTAGGCTTTGCCGATTTCGAAAGGTGTTTGGAGCGTGGTGAAAACTGGGGTGGCTTCTCGGGCTACCCGCATATAATTCGGGCGTTTGTCGGTCGCCATCGCAAGAGTCGCCTTCTCTGCTTCAACACTATCTGCGGGTGCTATGACGACCATGTTGGGCATGGTTCTCATTATGGCGAGGTCTTCGAGCATTTGATGCGTTGCTCCATCGGGGCCAACACTTATACCAGCATGCGAACCGATGATTTTAACCGGTTGGTCGTTAAGGGCAATGGTGGTCCGGATTTGTTCCCAATTGCGGCCTGGGCTGAAAGTAGCGTAAGAGCTAACAAACGGTATCTTACCCATGGCGGCCAAGCCGGCACCGACAGTAACTAGGTTTTGTTCTGCAACGCCTACTTCTATAAATCTCTCGGGAAAAGCTTCGGCAAACAGATGCATTTGGGTCGATTCGGTCAAGTCGGCGACGGCCCCGACCACATTGTTCCATCTTTTACCGGCTTCCAAGAGACCTCGGCCATAGCCTTTTCTAATTGGCTCGACGCTATCCCAACTCCTAGCTAGGTGGGGTTCCATCATTCGTGCTCCGATCTTATTTTGCCCTGCAATGTACGAAGTTCTTTCAGCGCTTTGACGGCTTGCTCATGGTTTGGCGGTGCCCCATGCCAATGGAAGTCGTATTCCATAAAATCAACGCCCTTGCCTGGTACAGTATGAGCAATTATCTGGACTGGCTTTTCAACTATCGCTTTGGCCATATTGCAGGCGTCTATAACGGCCTCTATGTCATTCCCGTCTATCTCGATGACGTGCCAGCCGAAAGCTTCCCATTTATCTCGGAGGTTTTCCAGCGGCATAACGGTTTCTGTGGGGCCATCTATTTGAATATTGTTGCGATCGGTAATAGCAATCATGTTGTTGAGTCTGTATTTAGCGGCAAACATGGCGGCTTCCCAGGTATTACCCTCGTCTTGCTCACCGTCGCTCATCACTATATACACCCAGCGGTGTTGGGCTTTATCGATTCTAAGTGCCATGGCCATGCCAGCGGCCTGGCTGAGACCGCTGCCAAGCGGCCCACTAGTAGTCTCCAAACCTGGTAGCCTTTGCCGTTCAGGATGCCCCTGAAGCCGTGAACCAAACTGCCTAAGAGTGAGTAGTTCCTTTTTATCAAGGTAACCAGCGTGCGCCATGGTGGCGTAACGAACCGGGACGCAATGACCGTTTGATAGAACGAGTATATCTCGCTCGTCCCAGTCAGGCTTTTTCGGATCGTGCTTTAATACTTGAAAATACAAGGCTGTAAAGATATCGGCCAGGCCTAGTGGGCCTGCCGAATGGCCGCTACCCGCATGCTCGAGCATTTTGATAATATCCATTCTGATATCGTTGGCTTTTTTCTCTAATGCCGGCAATGAATATTGTTTTTGCTCTTTCGCCATTTCGCTAATGATTATAACGGTATTATCTGATGCTGTGTAGTTGATTGCCGGCAATTGCGCGCAACAAACATCTAGGTAGTGCCGGTCTCTTCGGCTATCCGCTCGAGTGAAGTGAAGGCCTTCTCGGGGTCATCGGATTTTTGGATGAATCCGCCAACATTGAGCACATCGACGCCTCCAGATACTAACTCCGAAACATTTTGGTCACTAATACCGCCGTCCCAGCCTATTTCCAAGGCTGCGTTTCGTTCCTTTAAGATTTTGGCTTTACTTAATAGGCTAGTATCAGCCTGGCCGCCGTAGCTCCCCAATTCACCGCTAAAAATCAACACATGGTCAATTAATCGGACTGCGGGAAATATTGCCTCTGGGGGCGTAGCGGGCAGAAGTGCAACGCCGACACGCACATCACGACCGTGGCAAAGCTCGACGACGTTTTTAAAATTACCAGACGCTTCGGCGTGAACGATAATTAAATTCGGTTTGTGTTTTAGAGCCTCGTTGATCGCCGACACCGGGTGCTCGTACATCAAATGGAAGTCAGCCCTAAGCCCCACTGGCCACCACGCAGCGGTCGGTAGGATTGTTTTGGGTGAGGCAAATTCACCATCAGTCAGATCTATCTGGATACGATGGGCAATCTTAGCAATATTGTGAATCTGCGATTTGTACTGGTCGTCATTCTCGGCGAGGATTGCTGGACAAATTATCGGCATAGTCAGCCTCCCAACTGGTCTAATTTATCGTTGCGCCTATTGTGGCGTTCTTCATCACCGAAAGGCGTCTCCAGCCAAAGCTTAATAGCATGCTTCATATCAGATAAGGGTACGAATCGAGCCGCTAAGCTTAACATGTTGGCGTTATTATGCCGACGAGCAAGCCTAATTATTTCGTACGGGTCGCGGCTTTGGTTACCATTTGCGTCGATAATTCTTAGCGGCGCCACCGGGCCATAAAAAACAGAGCATCTTATACCTTTAATTTTGTTGGCGACCATGGCTTCGCCTTGGCCGCTGCCACCGAGAATAATGCCAAATTCGCAAGTTGAAGCAGCTACGGCACGAGCTGCCGGAGTTATAAAATCAGGGTAGTCATCATCCGGGTCGTACTTCGACGGCCCGAAATTTTGGACCTCATGCCCTAGTGTTTCAAGGAGCCGTAAAAGCTCTTTTGCCTGCTCGTAACCGGCATGGTCGGTAGCAAGCGCTATGGTCATAGTCTAAAACTTATGAACGCCATCGATATTTCTGGCGTCGGGCGGCAAATCCGGTGTTGTGGGTACGGCAGCGTCATTTGACGGAGGCTTGTCTTCATCGAGAATATAGGCCGCTCCGGCAGTCTGGTCGCCGTCGGCTGAATTACCGGTCTCAGATCCGCCTGCCGGAGAAAGCACTTCGGGCTCTGGAGCTTTGAGCAGTTGTTCGTAGGCTGAATCAGGTTCTGGCAGCATTGGCTCGACACTGTCAGGTTGGCTTTTCTCCAAGCTGGAACTTTTATCGTGTATCATGTCAGCTTTTTTAGCTTCGGCAGGTTTTTCTTCACTATCGTCGTTGACAGTATGTTCGTCCGCATTTAGCAATCGGCCGATATCAGCTGTTAGTTCAACCAGTCGGTTGCTGTAGCCCCACTCGTTGTCGTACCAAGCGACTACTTTCAACAGGTTCCCGCCGACTACCGCTGTCAGTTTTAGATCAACAATTGCCGAGTGGCTGTTACCGATGAAATCGCTACTAACAAGCTCTTCCTCAGTGATGTCAATAATTCCCTGGTAATAGGGATTGGCCACGGCTTTTTTGAATGCCTGGTTGACTTCCTCAACGCTGACTTCTCGTTTGGTAACAACGCTAAAATCGCTCAGGCTGACGACTGGCGTGGGTACACGAACACTCATCCCGCCAAAAATATTCTCTAGAGCCGGCATGGCCTTGGCCGCGGCGATACTAGCGCCTGTAGTAGTTGGAACAATGTTAGTTGCGGCATTGCGAGCCTCGCGTAAATCTTTTGCCGGAGCATCTTGCAAGCGTTGGCTAGCAGTATAGCTGTGGACAGTTGTCATCATGGCTTTCTCGACGCCAAACTCAGCTTCTAGTACGGCCATAACCGGCGTTATGCAATTTGTTGTACAGCTGGCATTACTAAACACCTCGTGGTCGGGTGATATCTTATCTTCATTAACTCCTATTACGAAGGTATCGTGCTCCGTATCGTCTTTTTCGGGAGCTGACAACACAACCTTCTTGGCCCCGGCTTCAAGATGCATTTTCAAATCATCGTGTTTTGTGAACAGTCCGGTTGACTCAATAACCACATCGACCCCCATATCGGCCCAAGGCAGTGCTTTGGGATCTTTTTCGCTCAAGATCCGTATTTTACGACCGCTGACTATTATGTTGCTCTCGTCTGAGTCAACCTCGTTTTGGTAAAGACCGTAGTTACTGTCGTGCTTCAGAAGGTGCGCCAAGGTTTTGGTGTCGGTAAGGTCGTTGATGGCGACTATCTCCATATCTAGGCGCTCAAAAGCAATCTTAAAAGCGTTCCGGCCGATGCGACCGAAACCATTTATGGCAATCTTAGTTTTTTTCAAACTCGCCCACCCCCTCAAGCATGGTTATGTTTATCTGGAGTTATTGTAGCGAGCTATCGACTCTTCGACAACTTTTTTCGCTTCTTCGATTCCGCCCCAACCGAGCACTTTTGTGCTGCCGGGTTTTTTCAAGTCTTTGTAATGGGTGAAATGATGCTCGATTTTCTGCCTCCAGCGCTCGCCTAAGTCTTCGATCGAGTTGATTGAATCGCCGCTATCTCGATCGTCAGCGGGCACGACAACCACTTTGTGGTCTGCTTCTCCGTCGTCTTCAAAATTCATGATGCCGATAATCCTGCCTTTTAGCCAAACACCGGTTCCGACTGGCTCTGCAGTTGGTATCAAAGTGTCCAACTCGTCGCTGTCTTCGTCGAGTGTTTGGGGTATGAAACCGTAATTTACGGGTTTGGCAAAAATTGCCGGCTCAACTCTGTCTAGAGTGAAGGCCGCTCGTTGCCTGTCATACTCAATTTTCATTATCGAACCTTCGGGAATCTCGATTACGGTATTTACCATACCGTTTCGATAATCTCCTGGGTCTAGTATCTTGTTAAAATCTGGCATATCTTCTTTATTTTACATGTTCTTTAGCCAGGTTTAGAGGAATTATTCGGTTACTGTTACAGTGCCGTGCATATCTGGATGGATAGCGCAGTGATAGGCAAACGTGCCAGCGCTGTCGTATTTAAAACTATAGGACTGGCCATTACTCAAGGGTTGGCTGGCTGGCCCGGTGCCGGAATCAGCAACCGGTTGGTGAGGAACACTGTCATTGTTTGTCCAGGTAACAGTAGTGCCTTTTTTGATAGTGATATCTGCCGGCGAGAATGCGAAGCTACTTATACTAACCTTACTAGTGCCCGTCGTACTTTGGCTGGAACTTGAGTTAGTGCCTGAGGTAGGTGTTTGCTGAGCGGGAGGCGGTGCCGGATTGGCTGTCTGATTATTATCATTTTTATTTGCCAAAACTACCGCGCCTACTGCTATAACCGCGATGATAATTGCAATGGGAATCCATCTCCTCATCCTAACCTCCTAGTTATATAGATATGATACCACTCTCAGTAGAGCTGAGGGTGGCCGACCACGGCCGTCGGCAATGGTCCACGCTCCATCGTTTCTAAATACTCTCTTATCATAAGTGCAGCTGTGGCCCCTTCGCCGGTGGCGCTGGCAATCTGCAGGGTTGCGCCCGAGCGCACATCGCCGGCAACAAAAATTCCAGCTTTATTAGTCATAAGGTGCAGGTCAGATTTTACAAAGCTTCTGTCATCAAGCTCCACACCACTGCCTTCTAAAAATTTTGTGTTGGGGTCCAGTCCTACGAATACAAATACCCCGTCAGTCGGAAAATCGATTGTCTTACCGCTTGTTTTATCGGTACCTGAGACTTTATTGACCTTGCCGTCAGCCCCGACAATCGCATCAGTAGTCGTATTAAAATGAGTGGTTATCCTATCTTTGTGTTTTTCGAGCTCATGGATAAGAACCTCACTGGCCTTGAGCTTATCCCCTCGGACTAGCATGTCGATGTGTGTGGCAAATTTGAGCAAGAATAGTGACTCTTGGGCCGCGGAGTTTCCGCCCCCAACGACCACCAGTCTTTTGTCTCTATAAAATGCGCCGTCGCAGGTTGCACAGTAGTGGACGCCTCGTGCGTAGTATTCGTCTTCGCCAGGGACGCCAATCTTGCGGTACTCACTCCCCGTGGCAATCAGTGCAGCCTTGGCGTAGGTTTCACCGCTTGTCGTTTGTAGTTTTTTGAGCTTGCCGTCAAGTTCAAGTTTCTCAACAGCACCAAGTTCAATCTTGGCTCCAAAGCGCTCAGCCTGAGCTCGCATCTGCTCTGACAGCTCCAGACCAGCTATGCCCTTAGCGAATCCCGGGTAGTTATCAACCCAGTCAGTGACAGCCGCCAGGCCGCCAATCGCTCCTTTTTCAAACAGAACAGTATCGATATCTTCACGACTAGTATAAAGAGCCGCACTCAGTGCCGCTGGCCCAGCGCCAATTATCACCAAATCGTGAGGTTGTTCTCTGGTGCCTTTTTTATCATCCATGTATAATTTTCCGCTTCACGGCTACATTCCATTTTACAGTTAGGACCCGGGGTTTAAAAATTTTGCCGGAGCTATGTCTGTTTTCTTACTCAAGCAACTGCAGGGGCTAGTCGTGAGAGGTTGTAGCCGACAACAACTTCTTTGGAGTCGTCGTGCTTCGTAACGACTGTGATCGGCACCGACAGCACCCCGCTCATTTTCATTACTTCTTCTTGTAGCTCTGGACGTTCATCCAAATTTACCACTTCGTAGTTTAAGCCCTTCATGTCTAAAAAGCGCTCTACCATGACACAGTATGCGCATGTATTAGTGGTAAATATAGTAATATTCTTAGTCATTGTTTTCCTCCTCCGCCCGCCAAATCCCTCTAAAAAAGTGGCGAAACGAGTTTTTATTTTAATGATGCGTACTCTCGCTTAGTTAATATAGCTGGTGTCGCATTTAGCGTCAAGTACGCTACATATTGTGTTTTTGACTCCAAATATACACATCTTGTACCCGCGGCTTTAGCGTTCTTAAGCTATTGAACCTTGAGCATTTGGACGTCAAAGACCAAGTCGGCATTGGCCGGAATACCGGAGCCGGGTGGTGGGTTGGCGCCGTATGCCAAGGCGGCGGGAATCACAAGCCGGCGGCTACCGCCAACCTTCATTCCGGGGATTCCCTGTGTCCAACCGGGGATAACTTGGTCTAGCGGAAAGGCCACCGGCTGGCCAGTGTCAAGCGAACTCTGGAAGATTGTACCGGTAGCGGCTACCGCGCCGGTGTAATTAACTGTTACGGTTGAGCTTGCCTTTGCTTCGGTGCCCTCACCGAGCTTTTGGTCAATTTTCTGCAAGTTGGCAACCTGATCTGTTGGAGTGAAGTTTTGTAATTGAGTACCTTGGAGCTTATTCATGTCATTTTCCTGTGGAGTTGCGTTAGTTGTTGAATTTGACGAGTTCGTGTCAGGCGGGTGGGTGGCTTGCCAAAAATAAAGCAAGCCGACACCAAGGCCAGTAATAACAAATAATAGTGCCATGGAGCCCCACATGGCTCTGCGTAAAAAATTTTTTGCTTTGGTTCGCCCGGAGACCGTGCTATCTTCTTCCAACTTGCGCTCTCTTTATTGCGTTGATTTATATAATTTCGATGGCCACCAGTTCCACTTGCCCAGCAGTACGACAATCGACGGCACCAGTAGTGTCCTCACTAAAAACGTATCAAGTAGGATTCCAAATGCTACCGATAAACCAATCTGGCGAAACTGCTCGTCGCCACCCACTAATGCAAATACAGTAAAGGTGCCGGCCAGAATGATGCCAGCCGAGGTAACCGTGGTCCCAGTTACGCCAATGGCCTTATTGACGGCTTCTTTGAGAGTCGGTGCATGGTGAGTTTCCTCTCGTATACGGCTCATGACCAAAATGTTATAGTCCTCACCCAGGGCCATTGCAAAGACGAACATCAAAAATGGCAGAATGAAGCTCAGTCCGTCGGAGCCGCCAATGTGTACAAAAACGAACATCGCGAACCCAAGCGACGCTAAGTAGCTAAGCAGAACTGTCGCGATTAAATACCAAGGTGCCACTAGGCTACGAAGCATAATAGCTAGCAGAATAGCTATCACTAGAAGTACTACCGGAATGATTTTCTTAAGGTCATTATTGGCAATCTGGGCGATCTCATAGGTGGCGGCATCCTGGCCCCAAACCTGTGACTGAGAAGCCCCGCTGGCTTTGGCGGCATCGTTTGTAGCAGCTAGGATTTTGGGCGTCAGTTGTCCGGCCGTCCAGGTGCCGCTCGGAGCGTTAGTATTAGCGACCGTGTAGAACTGGACTGTCTTACCGCCGGCACTAATGAACTGTCCCTCGGCTTTTATCAATACACTATTCGGATCTGTCTGGTAAAGCATCGCCAGTTGTTGCGGTGTTAGATTTTGGCCGTTTAGGTTAAATGGCCCGCTAACAGCTCGGAATATTTTGTTAGTGGCTAGCTTTTGCTGAGCCGCGTAGACTTTGTCCAGGTTCTGCCAGGCTGGCGTATTAAAACGCATAATAACCAGCTGTGGGTTTTGGTTGGCCGCCGGAAAGTGCTCGCTTAGAATCTTATTACCGGCCGCCGAGTCACTACCAGCAGGCGCGCCAGACGATGTGAATCCGGAGGTCTTGTAGCCGATTGCGCCGAGACTCAGGACAATTAGAAAAGCGGTTCCGATGATCAACATCTTTTTCGGGCTTTCAATAACCCGATCTGCCACCCGACCCCAAAGGCCAATCTTGACCTTATGGTCAGTTTTGCTGGGCCAAAAAACGGCTCGCCCAAGAACGGTGAGCAGAGCCGGCAGTAAGGTTAGCGCCGCCAGCAGCATAACAGCTAACCCGATGCCTAGCGCCGGACCAAGGCCTTGATAAAGTCCAAAAGAAGCAAGAAGTAAGCACATTAATGCACCGGCAACTGTAGCCGCAGAGAAAGTAATGGATTCGCCTACCCGAGAAACGGCTTTGACAACAGCATCTTTATTATTCAGACCGTTACGTAACTCTTCCCTCACGCGAAAAACAAGAAAAAGGCCGTAGTCAGCACCAGCACCCAAAAGGAGAACGATAAGCAGAATTTCCGTCAGGAATGAAACCTGAACGCCAAT
>CAZPFQ010000002.1:0-4170 GCA_964585885.1 uncultured Candidatus Saccharibacteria bacterium
CCGGTTTTTTTGCGAGGTTCAATCTGACCGTATTGATTTATGTAGCGCTGCAGGGTCTTAAAATCCTTGTAGTCAAAGAATGCTACATCTGTTCTGTGTTTAAAAATCTTAGCCATTAGTCACTGTCTCCATTAATTTGATCTATCCTTGGTCTGAGCGCGCATTTTCCAAGTTGTCTTCGCATATCACAATCATAGTTTGCTCTGACAATTTCCGGTGTTTTCTCAAGGAAATCTGCGACGCCCTTTCCAAAATCAGAGTCCTCAATTTCTCTCCACTCATCTATCTCGGACAGCCTGATGGTATCGAGCTGTTCATCGTTTATATCAAGCAGGCGGTCATTTGTGTCTTTTGGGTACACCGACGAAAGGCTTTCTACCGCTTCATGTGCGAAAACCCACTCACCCCCTATTACGATATCTCCCAGCACGCACCCGTCACAGGTATGAAAAGTTACATTGTTGAAATTCGTCACCATATCTAGAACGGTATGTCATCGAGGTTAATCGGTTCGTCGCCGATGTCTTCAATGACAACATCCTCGTCCTTGCCCTTTGCCTTCTTGTCAGAATCTTTTTTAGCCGATTTGGCTGGTTTTTCGGACTCGGTCTCATCGGTAGTGCCTACCGGTGTGCCAGTGCCCGCGCCACCCAAAAAGGTAACATCCTGCGCAACCACTTCTACCTTAGTCCGCTTCTGTCCGTCTTGTTCCCAGTTGCGGCTCTGCAAACGCCCACTAACCAGCGCCGCGCGGCCTTTGTTTAGATATTGCGCTACGCGCTCGCCCAATGCCGCCCAGGCAACAACATCAATAAAATCCGTGGCTTCCTGCCAATCGCCATCAGCACTCTTGTAGCTGCGGTTTAGCGCCAGGCTAAAGCTACACACGCTGGTACCGTTCGGCGTGGTACGCAGCTCGGGGTCTCGAGTGAGATTACCCATCAAAACAACCTGATTAAAGCTCCTTGCCATAAAAACCTCCCTTTGGCTCCATTTTACTCTTCTTCATCCTGTTCATCCTCGCTCTCTTCGTCTTTGTCACCCCGCTCGGCCGCCTTTTTAGCCTTGTCCGCTCGCAGGGCTTCGGCCTTGGCCATCGCCTTCAGATCCGGCTTGGTTATCATGAAACGGACAATTTCATCCGTGATGTTAAAAGTTTGCTCAACTTTTTGGACGTTCTCAGCCGGCATCTCAACCGCATAAAAAACATATACGGCAAACTCTTGCTTGTTTATTGGATAGGCCAATTTTCGGCGTCCCCAATTGTCGGTTTTCCCGATTTTACCACCGTTATCGGCGATTATTTGCTTCACCCGGCTCTCGGCTTTATCGAGGTCGATTTCTAAATCCGGATGATACAAAACAGCAATCTCGTATTGGTTCAAATGAATTCCTTCCTTGGTTGCAGGCCAGATGCCCATTTAAGTTGCTCTAGCCTAAGGTTTGTTTTAGTAAGCCGATTGTACCCTGTTTACATCTGTTTGTAAACGAGTTTTTGTAAGCCGCTTATGAAGAGCTTTGATTGCACGGGATGATATTTTTGGACCGTTAATCTGCGATTTTACTAGGTTCGGCAGTCTTATTCGATCGAAGATCAGTCCTTCCTCTAAGGCTTGCTGATACACCGGTATAACGGGCTCTACAGCGACTTCTGATGCAATGGACAGAAGATAGTGACCGAGTTCTCGCTTTTTTTCAATTTCTTTCGTTGTCAGGAACTCCTCGATGATTGATTCATCAACAACTGACAAATCTTGCTTTACAAGGTAGTCTTTCATAAAATTACTGATATTTGCCTGGCCTCTGACATCGAGTTCCCCGCTAGTTTGTAGGCGCCTTCTCATCCTCTTGGTCAACGCCACTGGTGCGGTTGGGTCATCGCTGTGCACGTCTATAGCTTCTGGAGGGACATAACCAACGCAAGACAGCACAATGTGCCCAAACCTTTCTTCATTGGTCCTGGGTAGAAATTCAGGACCCACAAAAATTCCATGGTAAACGTCGTGATAGGTTTTAAGTGGTAAGAGTTGCAGCCGTGCGTGTCTTACGGCCAGTCCTGCTACTGAGCTAAGTAGTTCAGAGTTGGAAGGATGATAATGGTGGTGCCAATTCGCTCGTTCAGGCTTTGAACGGGATGGAATCTGTGGGGGAGGCAAGACGGGCAAAGGCATCTTTGTAAGTTCGTCGACTGGTGCTGATACCTTCCCCTTAGAATCGCCCCTACTCCAATAAGGTCGACCATTAAGAAAAAGAGCTCCCGGTTGGAGCTCTTTTTCTTGTTGCGTAGCAGGCATAGCAATATCCTCTGCATATGCTGTTTTGCTGATTATTTTTTCAGCAGACACAGTTTCCTTCCCTGACTACAGTTTTGTATTAGTCTTTTATTTTTCACCTTAACCATATATTAAAAAGCTTGTGACATTAAGTCAATAAAAATATCTATGTTGCTAAGCCACCCCTTTAGGAGTACTTTTAGCTTAGTTCCTCGACAATTAAAAAAAGAGGTGATTCGAGTGCGCGCAGTAGCAGTTAATCTGCAAACAAACTGCGCCCTCGGCGCAGTAATACTAACCTCAACCTGGGACTCTAGCCGGAGATTGCGCAGATACTCTCTCAACGGCACTGCTCTCACCGGTCTGGGGTTGGCCATGCTCTACGTCACGGTCGCTCATCTCAGCATGAATATTTTTCTGGCTGAGATGCTAGTAGTCCCGCTGTTCATGGCGGCAATCAGCTACGTTGTACACCGCCGAAGAACTTTCGCGGATATAGACGTTCTGAGATACTGTAGCGGCCGATTCGTTGCAATTCGCCTCTGTGGAATGGGAATCAGTAAGCTCTCATTCTTGTTGCTGGTTGCAGTGATGGGCATTCACTACTTGCTCGCAAGTCTGCTCATCATCGGCGTTCTAGCTTGGCCGACTTATCGGTTTAACCGAGATTGGGCCTTCAGGCCCAAGCCAATCCACACCCCGGAAACAATTCGAGGACAACTCGGCGCGACCCCACCCTTCATTCGATGAAGAGTGGGGTCCGCCCTTACAAATTATTATTCTTGGTTATCGTCGTCGGGTATGTCGTCGTATACATCGCCGCCCGGTTCATCCGAACTTTCGCCGCCAAAAACTTCATCAACGCTATTAACTAAAACTTGCCGCGGCTTTGAGCCGTCGGCTGGGCCGATTATGCCCTGCTCTTCCATCATATCTATCAAGCGTGATGCCCGCCCATAACCGATGCGCAGTTTGCGCTGAAGCAAGCTTGTGCTGGCTTTACCACTAGTTACAACTACCTCTACAGCGTCTTTCCATTGCGGGTCATCGTCGCTATCACCGCCAACACTCATTATGCTCGTTCCCTTACCAGTCAACTGAACCGGCTGAGTTATGACTTCGTCGTCATATGATGGCCCTCGCTGTGAGCGCAGGAAATCGCAAATCTTATTGGTTTCGTCAGTCATTATTAAAGCTCCCTGGACGCGGATTGGCCGCGGTATTTCCGTGGTTTTAAACAACATATCGCCTTTACCAAGGAGTTTCTCGGCTCCGCCTTGGTCTATAACAATACGGCTGTTTACTTGGTCTTTGACCGCAAAAGCAATCTGAGCTGGTACGTTGGCTTTAATGATACCGGTAACTATGTTTGCGTCCGGGCGCTGAGTAGCCAGCACTAAGTGGATACCGGCGGCCCTTGCTTTTTGGGCAATTCTGGCTAGCAAACTTTCAACGTCACGTGAAGCGACACTCATTAGATCGCCTAGCTCATCAATGACCAGCACAATATAGGGCATTCCTTCTTCGTTTTTAAGCTTGTTGTAGCCCTGAATGTCGCGTTGTTTTACCTCCTTAAAGGTCCTGAGTCTGCGCTCCATCTCGGCCACCGCCCATTTAAGAGCGCTTATACATTTTTCCGGATCAGAGATTACCGGCGCCAGCAAATGTGGAATATCTTCGTAAAGCGCCATCTCTACGTGCTTCTGATCAACCAATATTAGCTTGACGTCACTGGGAGAGTTACGGTATAGCAAACTGGCCAGCAAACTGTTTATCATCACGCTTTTACCGGCTTTGGTCTGCCCCGCTATTAACAGATGGGGCATTTCTTCTAGGTCGCCTACCACTGGCCTACCGGCTATATCCTTCCCAACTACAAAACTTAGGGGTGCACGCG
>CAZPFQ010000002.1:4270-8481 GCA_964585885.1 uncultured Candidatus Saccharibacteria bacterium
GCTGGTTAATCGGCTTTGCGGCGTGTGGTCTACTGGGACACCCTCGTTCAGTTGAAACGGCGACATCTTACTCTTAAGGGCTGCTAGGTCTTCATCCCCCTCAGACGGTTTACGACGGAAGGGCTCCGCTAGTTTGAGTAGTGCCTTTGGTTCTATTTTCAGGGTGAAGAAAGCGGCAAAAATCGCCAGAATAAAAAATACTAATGAGGCTAGGAACTTTCCAAAAGCCCCTACCACCGGATCTCCTATGGTGCTACCAAGGCTACCGCCATGCCCGCCAACCCAAACCGCCGCATCACCGTCGTGATGGATAAAGGCAGTGTAAAGCCAGCAAGAGAAAAATATTACCAGGGTTATAGTGCCCGCCAGTTTGGACAGCGGAATCTGACCGTCTTCACTCAAGAACTTCAGCGCCCCGATGTAGATTAAAGCGAATGGCAGAATCACCGTGGCTACTCCGAATAAGTCCCAAGTACCATTCCAGAAGCCTTGCGGTATAGGTGCGTGTATAAAAGAACCGAAGGCCAGCACTATGCCGGCGACTATAAGGAGAACGGCTCCAACTCCGCGCCAAAAACCTGACGATTTTACTTCGCCGGTGTTTTTGGGCTTTTTGCTGTTCTTAGCTTTTCTTTTTTTTGCCATTAGCGTTAATTATCTCAGACAACAATCTCAGTGACCAGTAGTAACCTTAGGAAGCCTTACTGACCTGTTGTAATTATAACACAATTATGCTTATCGCGTCAAGTACTAAGCTGCCCTGCGCTTAATCCAGCTTTGTACGACTTCAGCTTCGTCAATCGGGGCGTTTGGGATTTCTCGGTGTAGCGTGTAGTAGAGCTCAGCGGTCATATGATTCGCTTCGCTTGTAGTGACAAAAGGTTTTGGCTCAAGTGGCACCGGCAGCAAATCATCAGGGACATCAGTAGCAATTTCCCACGTCATAAATTCGGAATCACGGTCATAAGTATGATTTTCTATGAAGTAAATTGGTCTGCCCCAGCGTCCTATAGAAACTACCTGCCCGTGGCCTGTTTTTTTGTCCCTGTTATCTAATAGTACCCTGGCTCGAGTCAATTTTTCCGCTAGGAGTATGAGCGCTTTGGATGCCTCGGGCTCATCACCTCGCACTAGTTCATAAGGACGTGGTCCGTCAAGAGGCTTCAGCGGCAACATAGCTCTTCTCGGTTCTTCACCATCGACTGCCTTAGACATTTTATCCAGATTCCTGCGCAGTCGGTAGGCAACTTTATCGTAACCCTGGAAGCCTGGATTCTTTCGCTTGTCGAAAAAATAATTAACTATGTCGTCTGGGCTTATCGGGTAGAGTTTGCCTTCGCCTGGAGTATCTTTACCTTCTAAAGTATTTCTTGATTCAATCATCTGAAGCCTTTCGCCCACATTTTACTTTTTGACTGAATACCTCTCGTTATACGCCCGGCTTGCGGGAGTGTCAAGAGATTGTTAGAAAAAGCCTAGTCTACGCGGGCGTCTTGGTTGAGCAGGCGCTGGCGCATTTGGGCAAAGCGACGCTGTTGCTCTAGGGCTGTCTGCTCCGGCGTTTTTTGTTGCGGCTGTTCACCTTCAGTTACGGTTGCTGTGCCCTGTTTTTCGGGGCGGCCGCCGATTACATTGACCACTGGGATGACTATCGGGCTACGCTGAGTCTGCTCATATAGAAAGTGAGTTACATAATCTTTGAGCTCGGCTTTAAAGCGGTCTAGGTCTACCCGTTTGAAGCGCTGGGTAACTGCCCGGCGCAACTCAGCGCGGAAAGCATTCATTAGCTCTTCGTTTTCTTTCATGTAGATGAAACCGCGGCTGATTATATCGGGGCTGGTTAGTAGCGAGCCGCTCTTTTTATCGACGGTTAAGACCACTGCTACCATACCCTCTTCGGCAAGTAATACTCGGTCTTTGACTACTACGGTGCTAACAATGGCGCCAGTTTGGTCAACCAAAATTGTGCCGTGGGGTACTTCGTTCTCTACTTCCATTTTGTTGGCACCTATACTGATAACGTCGCCGTTACCTGCATTTAGCGTATTGGCCCGTGGCATACCGGCCTCGATAGCCAAATCTATGTGGTATTTCTTCGCCGTGTAGTCGCCGTAAACCGGTATGAAGAACTTGGGTTTGAGCATCGAAATCATTTCTTTGTACTCTTCCTGTGAGGCGTGGCCCGAGACATGCAGTGGGCCGATGTTGTCTATCTCGTGCGTCTCGTGGCGATATACGTGAACACCCTTTTTCAATAAAAAGTCGGTCATTTCGCGGATGAGAGCGTCGTTGCCGGTATACGGAATAGGCGTACTAGATAGGATTACAGTATCTTGTTCTTTTAGTTGGACATGTTTGTGGTCGCCCATGCTCATACGTATGAGTGCCGAGTTAGGCTCGCCCTGCGAGCCGGTACAAACAACCACCACCTGGCCGTCCTTTAAAGTGGCTGCGCTGGCAATCGGCACAAACATGCCCTTGGGCACTTTCACGTAGCCATTTCTAACGGCCATTTCAAGGGTACTAATCATACTTCGGCCGTCCATAGCAACTTTTTTGCCATGGTGGACAGCAGCATTGATAATCATCTGCACTCGGTTCATGTTGGTAGAAAATAAGCCGACGAATATCCGTCCGGGAGCATTATCCATTATGTCGATGAAGCTTTGTTCGATAGTTGACTCCGACGGCGTCCGACCTGGGCGCTCGGTAGTTGTACTTTCGCTGAGCAGTAGTGTTACTCCTTCTTTGCCGAGCTCTTCAAACCGCTGCATATCCGTCTTTTCGTGGTCCAACGGGTTGGGGTCAAAGCGAAAGTCACCGCTGTTAACGATGCGACCGGCTGGCGTATCGATGACGATTGCAGTACTTCCAGGTATTGAGTGTGTCACTCGGATTAGCTCGACAAAAAAGTTCCCGAGTTTTAGCCGCTCATGAGTCGTTTCATTCATGATGACGGTCTTTAGTTCAAAACCATCGGGCATTGGGATGCCGAAGTTTCCGAATATTTCTTCAACGCGGCCAATAGTGAATCGGCTACCATAAACTGGCACGTTATATCTGGGCAAAATGTGCGGCAGGCCTCCTATGTGGTCTAAGTGGCCGTGAGTGATGACAAAGCCTCGGAGTTTGGCTTTTATGGTGTCCAAATAGGTGGAGTCGGCAATGCCGTAGTTGATTCCCGGCAGGTCAACGCCAAGATCGTTACCGCAGTCGATAACAATGGCGTCATTCTGATACTCCACTACTATCATGTTTTTTGCACCGCCCTCGTCCATACCGCCCAGTCCGATAATCTTAAGTCTGGGGCTGTCGTCTATCTTGTTGGCCCTGCCCCTGTCGGCCACGGGACTACCGTTGTTCTTGGTCGATGCGTCTAGGTATTGGTTGGCAATCCGGTTAGCATCAGAAACAGCTTGTTTCTGAGCTCGAAGCGCCGCTCCGCGCGACACTTTCTTACCGTTTTTGCCGTTTTGAGTTCTCTTTCTTTCCATTTTCTTCAATTTTCCTTTCGTTGATTTGGTTTAGAGTTAAATATTTATAAAGCTTGGTTATATTTTGTTGAGCACTGCCGGTATTTTGGCGAAGTCCTCAATGAGCATCTGGCGCATACCGCCGTTATAAAGCGCCGCGGCCGGGTGAAATAGGGGCAAGTAAACTTGGCCCTTGTATCGTTTGGGTTGGCCGTGGCACTGGCTGATTTTCAAAGACTGTGGAAGTAAGACTTCCATGCTGTGGCGGCCAAGAGTAACAATTAGTTTGGGGCCGATTGCCTGCAACTGGCGCTTCAAAAATGGCAAAAATGCCGTTTTTTCTTCTGGCAGAGGGTCGCGGTTGTTCGGCGGGCGGTATTTGACGATATTGGTTATATAAACCTCGCTCCTTTTTAGGGAAGCCAGGCTCAGCATCTCGTCCAAAAATTTGCCGGCAGCGCCAACAAATGGCAGGCCCATCTCGTCTTCGCGTTTGCCGGGCGCTTCACCGATAAACACTACATCGGCGTTTGGGTCACCATCGCCAAACACCATCTGCTTTGCGCCTTCGGCTAACTCCGGACAAATGTTTTGCTTAATGATATCTTCCTTAATCTCGTCTAGTTGTTTCTGCTTATCGGTCTTTGGCATGAGTTATCTATGAATGACAGTTTGGGCTCCCCGGATAAAGTCCTTGATAGCCCAGGCTAAAAAGCCAATACCCACGGCGTATTGCCA
>CAZPFQ010000002.1:8581-17299 GCA_964585885.1 uncultured Candidatus Saccharibacteria bacterium
TTTTCGACTCGCTGTTCGGCCATTTCAGATACGTGGACCAAGCCTTCTTTGCCGGCCAATATTTCTACAAAAGCGCCAAAGTCCAGTACCGATACGACTCGGCAATTCTCGTATACCTTGCCTACTTCGGGCTCAGCCGTCAGCGTGCGTACAAACTCGATAGCGGCATCGATGCTTTTTTTGTCTGGGCTGGCTATCATCACCGTACCATCGTCTTTGATGTCTATTTCGGCACCGGTTTCGGCAATAATTTTATTGATAGTCTCGCCGCCTTTGCCGATGACATCGCGAATTTTCTCGGGGTTAATGGTAATAGCCTCGACTCTTGGCGCGAAGGGACTTAGCTCTTTACGCGACTCGGAGATGACGCTCACCATATGATCGAGTATTTCTTCCCTGCCGGCTTTAGACTGCTCTAAAGCTTTGGACAATGTGTCTATCGGCAAGCCGTGGACTTTCATATCCATCTGAAGTGCCGTTATACCCTTTTTGGTACCGGCAACCTTGAAGTCCATATCGCCGGCAAAATCCTCCGCATCGGCGATATCCGACATTATCACCGATTTTTTACCATCGGTCATCAAGCCCATGGCGATACCGCTGACTGGAGCCGTAATCGGCACGCCTGCGTCCATTAGTGCCATGCATGAGCTACAAGTAGCTGCCATCGATGTAGAGCCGTTTTGGCTCATTATTTCTGTTACCGAGCGCATGGTGTATGGAAAGTCCGCTTCTGCGGGTAATACCGGCATCAAGGCTTTTTCGGCCAAATAGCCGTGGCCGATTTCGCGGCGGCCGGGCGAACCCAATCGGCGAACCTCGCCGACGGTATAGCCGGGAGCATTGTAGTGATGCATGTAGCGGCGCTCGCCCTCGCGTTCCATGGTATCGATTAGCTGGACATAAGACAGAGGCGCCAATGTAACGATGTTCATAGCCTGAGTTACGCCTCTGGTAAATAGGCTTGAGCCGTGCGCTCGAGGCAAAAAACCAATTTCGGAACTCAACTGCCTGATTTCGGTCATTTTGCGGCCGTCGGGTCGTACGCCTTCACTCAAAATACCTTCGCGGACATCTTTGTGAATTGCCATCTCGAAAGCCTCGTCATAAGACCCTTTTTGCAGTGCGAATTCTTCTTCGCCAAGCTTAGTTTTGAATTCTTCGTGCATCTTATGGCGCATGTCCGACACTAGATCGTTGCGCTCTGGATAAGGGGCGCGCAGGCCTTTGCCTAGTTTGCCTTTTGTCCACAGCTCAACCGTCTTGATTATTTCATCATCTGGCAGTAGCAGTTCGTATTTTTGCGGTGTTACGCCGACTGCTTTGGCGAGCTCGTCTTGCAGTTTTAGCGCCGGCTGGATGGCCTTATGGGCATACTCCATCGCCTCAATTACCTGGGTTTCAGAAACCTGATTGGCGGCGGCCTCTACCATCATGATGGCATCTTTTGTACCCGCGACTACCAAATCCAAATCGCCATTCTCCAGCTCGCTAGCCGGTAAAAAGGCCTGTGGCTTGCCGTCTTTGAGGCCGACTCTGACGCCGGCAACTGGGCCTTCAAAAGGCACACCGGTGAGCATAAATGCGGCGCTCATGGCAATCATGGCAATCGAATCCGGACGGAAGTTCGGGTCCATAGAAAGCACTGTGGCCACACCCTGAACTTCGTGGCGGTAACCCTTCGGCCAGAGTGGACGGATAGGACGGTCAATCAATCTCCCAATAAGCACTGCGTCATCGCTGGGACGCCCCTCTCGCTTAATAAAGCGGCTGCCGCTTATCTTTCCGGCTGCATAAAATTTTTCTTCGTAGTCGATACTAAGTGGGAAGTAGTCCATGCCGCTGACGGTTTCGGGGCTAACCATGGCAGTGCCAAGGACTACGGTGTCGCCGTAGCGCGCCAAAACGCTAGCGCTGGTACGAAAGCCTACACGGCCAACTTCCAAACTGAGCGGCTGGCCGCAAAAATCGGCCTCTACTTTTAGTATTTTCTTACCTAAGGGATTAATAGTTTTTGACATTTATATAAAGAATCCTTTCCCGCGCATTCGCGAGCAGGGTTCAAATATATGCCCTTGTGCTAGTAAGCGATATATCTGTGCTCTGTCCGCGAACGGCTCAAGTTTAATGTGCACAAGCTTCGTCGCCTGTCGGCGACCCCTAGTCTGGGCACTTTAACGTCTGATGCCGAGTTTTTTGATGAGTGCCAAATAGGCTTCTCCACTCTCATCAGATATGTACTTAAGCAGTCTCTTGCGCTTGCCTACCAACTGAAGCAGTGCCCGGCGAGCCGCAAAATCATGCTTATGTGTCTTAAGGTGGTCGGTCAATTCAGCAATTCGGGCAGTCATTATCCCTACCTGCACAGCGCTGGAGCCGGTATCACCTTTTTTGGAACCGAGGTCGCTGATGACCGCGGTCTTCTTCTCACTCGTTATCATTCAGACCTTAATATTAGCAGATTGACCTCTATTTTTCAACCCTTGTGAGACTGCTTAAGATATCGCTTGCGCCGAGCCTGGCCATTGATACGCCGTCGCGGATTGAGAATTTATCAACTTTGGTGCGCCGAAGGGATGATAGATATGCCCCTGTTCCCAGTTTTTCACCTATATCTTCGGCCAAAGAACGGATATAAGTTCCAGATGAGACTTTTACGGTAAATAACAGCTTAGGATAGGTGTATTTTACGTCCGAAATAGAGTAAATTGTTACTTTTCGGGGCTCTAGTGCCACCTCTTTCCCCTGTCTGGCCAGTTTGTAGGCCCTCTGGCCGTCGATTTTGACAGCGCTGTATGCGTGAGGAGTTTGGTCTATTTGCCCCTCAAATTGGCTTAAAACCTGCCTGATAGCCTTTTGAGTTGGCTTAATCCCGCTTTTTGACACAATTTCACCCTCTGGATCTCCAGTGGAGCTGGTGAAGCCCAAAGTGAATTCTGCTTCATAGGTTTTGTCTAGCTTGCTGAATTCTCCTGCCCGCTTGGTGTAGCTACCAATGACCAAAATAAGGAGCCCGGTGGCGAAGGGGTCCAGAGTACCGGTGTGCCCCACGCGAATCTTTGATTCGCGTGGAACTGGTAACTTGGAACTAGGAAAATGGCCTGTTTCTTGCTCCCTGTTTCTTGTTTCTGTAGCCAAAATTCCACGAATTTTGGCTACTACGTCATGCGAGGTCCAACCATCCGGTTTATCAACTAGTAAAATGCCATCCATGGCATCAGTATACAGGGGTTGAGTACGTCTATTTGGCAGGAGTTGGCATTGAGCTGTTAGCCTGAGCTTCTTTTACCGGCATAACAGTGGCCGTAGTGGGAATAAGCTCACCGGAATCTAGGCGTAGCGGCGGCGGCACCGGAGGCGGAGCCGGTCTGGGCGGCTCAGTTACGACCTCTGGAGGCATGGTCGTGCCCTTACCGGGTTCTGCCCAACTTGCGTATTCGGATTGAAGTCCAAGAGGAATTGGGTTGGCATTAAGCGACGTTATCGGACCTTCCGCGGAGGGGCTAAACGGCGCGCCGGCAATGGCGCTTTGTACGGCGTTGCGGGCATCGCCAACCGTTGGAGTTGGGAAAGTCGGCGCACCTTGCCCGATTGTAGCTTCATTGAGTGGATCTACAGCGGGGGCGTTTTCACTATCTGCCCAAGTTGGCTGGGTATCGGCTGTAAACGGTACTGACATAGTACGCTGATGCGCGGCTTGGTCTAAGAAGTGGTGGCCTTGGTCTATTGGTTGCGAAGCGTGTTCAATTTTGGGTTTATTGATTATCGGTGGAATGGGCTGCTGAGGTGGTAATGCTGGCTCATTGCTAACAGGTGGAGCCGGCCCGGCAGGAGGCGCGGCTGGCGCCGGCTGCGGTGCCGAAGCGGCCGGGATATTCGGTTTTACAGAGGCTGATGCATTGTATAGCAGGTTTGCCGGTTGCTTGCTGCCTACAATATTGCCGTATTTATCTATCTTAATTTCACCGGGTTTGGACTGGAGCTCGTCGAGTTTGGGCGCGGCTTCGTCGTGCGAAATGCTCAATGTATCCGATGGCGAGCCTTGCGGCGGTTTATTGGGTTTTACGGCGAACCCAGCTTCGGGGGACGGCGGTTCAAGTTTGCTAACAATAAGCTGTTGGTCGGCGCCGGCGGCCATTAACTGAGCGGCCATGGTCATAACTTTCGGCGAGGTTTTGGGGTTAGAAAATCTTGCTGTTTCGGCAACTATGCCGGTAAGAAAGGCCGTGGCCATCTGGCCATCAATCAATCCCGTGCCAAAAGCCTCGGAAATGCTGACTAGCATCTCGGATAAGCTACTGGATGAGGCATCTTGCCAATTTATCTGGCCGATTTCAGGTGCTTGGGCCTTACCAGAATTCATTGATATCACGGTGGCGTCGTGCAAAATACGGCCGTGCTGGGTAATGGCGGCATCGAGCTGAGATTTATCACGTACTCCCAGCGCCAGAACCACCTCGACGTTAAAATCACCCTCGCTAAAGACCAGATCTTTTTCGTTCAGGCTCGTCCTATAGGGCGTTATATAAATTCGTACGAACTTGTCCTCGACCTTGTAGCGAAGTTTGTCGGCTTTGGCCTTATCCAGGCTAATAATAAAATCACGCAGGCTGTCGGTGTTAGATTCGATGGTTTTTGACGGCTGGAGAAATTCTAGAGCATCGGGCACTTTCCCGGAAAAAACCGCCGTAGCGTGCTTATCCAGTTTGTTCAAAAAAAGCGTCATGCCAATACAAGCCGCTAATTGGTCAACAGAAGGGTTATTACTAACCGTGACCAATATGTTAGAGGCCTGCTTTATCTTTTCAACTATCTGTTGCTTGGCAGCAGCCTGGTCCATTAGATTTTATTTTTATTTTTTCTCGAGAAGTTTTTGTGAGGTGACTTCTGACGCCCAGAGTACCATAAGCGTTACCTTCTTGCAAGGGGCTGAAACCTTAGCTTCGCGCAACCCACTAACAGATTAATGGAATCCGTGAAACTGCCTAAGACGACCAAATGGTCGTACGGAACTCACCGAAGCGAGTAGGCATTCCGTGGTGAAGGATTCAATTTTCCTCTGCTTCCTCCACCTCTTCGAACTCCTCTGTTATCTGCTCGACCTCACCGCCTTCGAGTTGGTGCTCGAAAACACGGTCGTTGATGCATATGCGCAGAGGATTGCCGGAATATGGCGTCCCTATGTGGAGATCCCCCCAATAACCGACCCCCAAACTCCAGCCAGTTACGTTGAAGTACAGTGGTTGGGCTCGACCCTTAATTAGCCACCAAGTGCCGTTTTCCGCCAGTAATTCAATTGGCATTTCTACTCCTTGATTTAGTGGATGACGGGGAGTCCTCGTCTACGAAGGGCCTCTCGACTATCTTCGAGTATGCCCGTGTCCTCAAAATCTCTGAGCACTGAGGGAGTGGCGCCAAGCTTACCGCCCGCTATCAGGCATGGGCCACACCATTTCTCGAGCGAGTAGGAGCCGGGTGAAATGAGCCGCCCGTTGTTCACCGAAGCGCATACGTCACAGCCGACGCGATCAGGCGATTTCCAGAATTTCCATATCCTGCCCATCCCTGGTCCTTTCGGTTCATGTGGACTGGCGTTGCAAAACAGCACGCCGGCCACGTTCGGTGAGTCCGAAGCTAACTTTATCAGTCGTTATTTCGTGCCCTGAAGCATGTTTGCTGGCATGAACGTAACCTGCAGCTTCCCAGTTTTGTAAGGCAACGACCACCTCGCGTTTCTTTCCGCCGACCCTTTTGAAAATCTTACTGAATTTCATGGGGGACGTGGTAAGAGAAAGAGTCTCTAAGACTTTAATATCTATTCTCTCAGGTAACAGAAAAACCTCCTTGTGAAGGGCTAACCTCGGCCGGAGCTGAGGCTCTACGGTCGAAATTCTAGGATTATTTTACCATAAAAGTGATGGATTATCAATGTGCTGTTGCTTATCTATCCCCTATCTGTTATATTGGCAGTCTATGCCGATTATCAAATCAGCCAAAAAACGAGTCAAAGTATCAGCCAAAGCCCGGGCCCGTAATCTTGGTACCAAGCGACAATTACGCGATGCGTTGAAGGCCTATGCCAAAGCTTTAGAAGATGGCAAACCGGCCGAGGTATCAAGGGCCAAAACGGCGGCCATAAGCGCTCTGGACATCGCTGTAAAGAAGGCAATTATACATAAGAACAAAGCCGCGCGTTTTAAGTCGCGGATGAGCACGCAAGCCAAGTCGGCAGGTATAAAACCGGCCAAGGTTGCTAAGACTCCGGCCAAAGCTGTAAAAACTCCTAAAAAACCAGCAAAAACTGCCAAAAGCTCGGCCAAGAAGACCGCAGCCAAAAAACCGACTCCAAAGAAGTAAAAGTCTAATTTAGCTATTGCCTTTTTATAGTGTTTATGTTAATATAGGCGTCTCTCTAAGGACATCCTTAGAGTTTTGTACTTCTACAAGGGAGAAAGCCAATGGACGTTCGCAGGGGACTTGGGACTTTCTTTCTGGGGCTATACATTGTCCTGGAGACAGTCTTCTTTCTGGCGAAAGGCCTGCTCATCTGCCTGGTCGTGCTTCCCGCACGCTGGGTAAGACGCGCTTGCCGTAGGTGGCCCGATGCCGCCAAGGTCGTCGCCTTCCTCGCAATCGGCGTGCTCCTTATCAAAGGCGCCTTCGCTGTAGGGGGCAACCCAGCTTGGGTTTCCACTCCGCTCGCCGCCGTTGGAGTCTTGGCTGTCGCGTACAGCCTCGGTAAGCTAGTGAGCGGGCTCATCGGCACAGAGATGAACCCTCTCGAGGACTGATGATGCTTAACATCGTCTTGCGTATCCTCGCCCTCTGGTTTGCGGGTCTCATCCTCTTTGCCGGCTGGCAACTGCGCTGGCTCTTCATCAAGAGCAACGGGTAGAAGTTTAATGCCCCGCTGGCTGTCTTCGGACAGCTGGCGGGGCCTTTTCATTTCAAAGGGTTGTTATGTAGGTTTTGAGTGCTTCGTCGAGGTCCAAAGATGTGCTTTTAGCTCGCTCATCGATGCTTAGAGCCTCGTTTATCATCGTTCTCAACTGGCTTGGGCTCAGATTTTCCGCTATTTTTGACGCTTTATCCAGTGGATAAGAGCTAATACCGCTCTCTTTAGCTATCTGGTTGGTGCTCCGCCCTTCGGCGAGCACAAGTAACGTCAAAATGTATAGCTGCCAAGAAAGCATGGCCAAAATTGCTTGCGGCTCGACTTTTTGCGCCCTTTGGTCTTCGTATAGTTCCAAAGCTCGTTTTTTGCGTCCGGCAAAGGCCGCGTCAAGCAAGTCGAAGACTTTGCTTTGGGGCGTAGGTTCGGTAAGCAGGTCTATATTCGCCCTCGTTATGGCAGAATCGTAGATTGCCAGCTTACTAAGCTCGTTGAATAGTAGCTGTTGGTTTTCACCAAGCCGTTCTAGCAGGTAATTCGCTTCGGAATAGCCTAGCTTAGCGCCCAGATTCTGTGCTTCAGAGATCAGCCATTTAGATAATTCGTTCCTGCTTAGCGAGCCTAATTCTTCGAACTGGGTTTGGCTTTTTAACACCTTGAAGTAAGCCGTTCTGCGATCTATTTGAGGTTCATATAATATCAATTCTGTGCTACCTGGGATTGAACTAATATTTTGTTCAATCTGCTCGGCGAAGTCTTTATTCGCACTGCCCTTTCTGATCACTACCATTTTGGCGGATGACAGAAACGGCAACGCCAATATAGCCTCCATCATGTTGGAAGCTTCGGCTTCTTCGGCGTCAAATCGCTCTATTGCCAGCTCGCCATTTTTGACCTGAAAATCATCGATGATTTGCTTCAATAGGCGGCTTAGTGAAAAGGAGTTTGTGCCAGTTATGGTAGTAATATTGCTTCTAGCCGGGTTGCCCTTATCTTTGGAGGATTGGTGACTCGGTTTCTGCATATAATTCTCGCTCATCGCTCGAATTATCACTTGGTTAGCCTCTGGTCTTTGGGGCAGAGGTGAGTACCTCTACCCGCCACCCTTATTTTGATTATTTCTGTTCCGCAACGCGGACACGGCTGCCCCTGTTTGCGAAACACTTTGGCGAAGCCGAGATAACTCCCCTTCTTGCCCTCGGCATCTACATAATTGCGGTCGGTACTGCCTCCACTATCGATACTCAGTTGCAGTACATCCCGCAAAGCCTGGTGAAGAACTACCAGTTTGGTTTTAGAGACTTTCGATACAGGGGTAGATGGATGGATTTTGGCCGCCCAAAGCGATTCGTCAGCGTAAATATTACCAACTCCGGCCAATACTGTCTGGTCGAGGAGAACGGCTTTTATCGGACTGTTTTTGCGCTGTTGTAACCTCGTGATGAACATGTCGACCGTAAAGTCGTCTTCCAAAGGCTCGGGGCCAACAGTTTTCATAAAATCTATCTCTGGTACTTCGGCGGTCGGCAATAGACGCATCCAACCAAATTTACGCTGGTCGTTGAAGAATAGCTTGGAGCCATCGGCAAAATCGATTACCACCCTCGTAGATTTGTCTGGCAACTTACCTGTTAATGACTTCGATGGATGACCGCCTGCAAAGCGAGGCGCTTTGGTGGAATTGGTAATTGGGAATTGGGAATTGGAATTTTTTCCTATTTTCTGTTTGCTAGTTTCTAGTTTCTGCTTATTTTCGGCGACGAAAATCAGCTGGCCGGTCATTTTTAGATGTATAACCAGTGAATATTTGCTCGATAGCTCAATAA
>CAZPFQ010000002.1:17399-41357 GCA_964585885.1 uncultured Candidatus Saccharibacteria bacterium
TGGCCGGTCATTTTTAGATGTATAACCAGTGAATATTTGCTCGATAGCTCAATAATTAACACCTTAGCGCGCCGCCGAATGTTCTCAATCTTGGCACCAACTAAAAAACGAGCCACGTCTGACGGGGCGTTGGGAAACCCCTTAGGCCAGTCGTGCCAAACATCGTGGACCACCTTCCCTGGCAGTAGCTTGGCCAACCCCGCTCTTATGGTTTCTACTTCTGGTAACTCAGGCATGTCCTTAAATTATACCTGTGGCTATATAATGAGGTCGTGGAAAGCTTGCAGGAAATACTTAACCGAAAGAAGATAGCACCGCCAGATGAAGCGGTCACCGTTAAAGATTATGTGCTTAGACGTTATAAAGCCCAGTGTTCTGTTAAATTACAGAGAGGAACTCTGGTAATAAGCGTGAACAGTTCGGCGCTGGCAGCCACATTGCAGATGGAGCGCCAACAGCTGGTAGACGCTTGCAATCTCGGCAAGCAGAAACTATTTATTAGGACCGGCCGATAGTAGGCTTCCGAGGTCAGCTTTCATCTGTTTGAAGTCTTTGTAGCAGATAGCTTTCATGCCTATACTTCTGGCCGCGACGCAATAGTCCTCGATATCATCGATAAAAACTGCTTGGTCAGCCCGCACGCCAAGATTATCCTGAGATAGCTCGTAGACAGCCGCTTGAGGCTTAGAAAGTCCGGCTTTGTAGGAGATGATAACATCGTCAAAGAGAGCTACGTCTTCCTTAGACAAAGTTTCAGACACCCAATCGGCCGCGGCGTTAGAAATTATGCCCAATTTATACTTTGGTTTTAGCTCGGTGCGTATATATTCGAGTATCGGCTCATTAGGCGCTCCATCAGCCTCTAAAACACCAAAAAAGTCGAAAATTATGGCTTTTATCATCGGTTAATCAGCATAACTGTCCCAGCCAAGGCCGACTAACCAGCGCCGGAATTGTTTATGCACCTGCTCGGCGCCGACGATTTCTTTAGCCGGCGTTTTGAAATCTGCCGGATAGAGAATGAAAGGATGTTGCTGAGCGCCGCCCATGGCGCCGTGCGAGCCCACCAGCTCTTCAAAGGCCGCTACTTCCTCTGTCTCAGGCCAAAAGCTAGAATTAATCACTATATCGGGGCAATGCGGGAACGAGGAGGTGCGTTTTACGTGTGACAGTGCGTTAGGGCCAAACGGTGCTAGTGGGTCTTTGCCGACGACCCTACCACTATTTAGATGATGGGTGCCGTTTTTGCCAATCGCCATGTCGCCGTCTTTGTCTGAGCGTACAAGAATAAAACCTATGCCGTCATGCGTCACTAGTTCTTCTATAAGCTTTGGATATAGCCCATTTATGGCATCTAAGCTAAGCCTGCCGGGCTCACCCACAAAACTGATTGAGCCAAGCGCGCCAGAGGGCATAACGACGATTTCGGCTCCCTCTAGAGGGCCATCTTTTTCTTTAGGGCGTAAGAATATCTTTGAAAAAACCGACATAACTCCGCCGGCTCGGCGCATTTCAGTGCTAGTCGCTTGAACATAACCCCTGCCCTCGTCGCTAGTCGCCGAAAGTCCGATAGATGCATCCGTGTGTTTTTTTGTGAATTCCTCGAGCGTGTAACCATACCGCTGTTTGAAGGTGGCTCCTTGGGTTTGGCCGTGATCGGCTAAAACCACAATTTTGTAGCTGCGCGGTGTTTCTGCTAGAGCTTTTTCCAAACGGCCGAAAGCACGGTCTATTTTTTCGAGTTCTCGAAGAGTTTCGGGGCGCTCGGTACCTGAATGATGGGCCACTTCGTCGTACCCCAAAAACATACTGTATATGACCGGCCGGCCGGCATAGACGTCTTGGAGCGTGGCGCTCATGCCCAGTTCTCTCTGTAAAACGTTTGTAAAAGCCCTAAGTAACGGATAAGGGAAAAATCCGCGATGGACTCTTGGTTGAATGTCGCGGCGTTTTTGGGCTGTTTGTTGGTAAATCTCTCTGAACATCTCGCCGAAGACCATCAAAAATGTTCTTAGGCCACTGTAGGGGTTTGAGAAAAAGGCCATATAGTCTTGGCCGATAGGACCGCGTTTCTTTTTCATGACAGTACTCATGGTTATCGAACTATGGGGCGCATCACCCGAGAGTAAGTTTGCCCGCGAAGCACCGTCGAAGTGCAACAGCCCCTTGCCATCGCTGTGGCGTTTTTCAATTTCCATAGCGTCTTTAGCGTGGTTGCTGACCATGGCCTTGCCCTGATCCTTCTCATACCAGCGAAAAGACGGCATATCCCAGTTGTTGCCGTGCAATATGCCGGCCTGCATAGCACCTGTCTGGCTGCTCCAGTCACATTCCCATCGAGCTAGGTGGTGTGAACCTTCGCGCAACCAACGAGCCATGTTCGGCGCATAGCCGGCTCTTATGGCTCGAAGTAAAATATCATGTCCCAAGCCGTCGATTTCCAGAAAAACTATACCGGTGCGGTCTGTTTTGTCACTACTTTTGAATTTTTGCCGGCTGGCTTGGCGTTTTATAACGTTGCGGTAATAAAAATCATCGTCATCGATAGCTAGCAGACGGCTTAGTAGAGAGTTTATAACTGTTATTCCCAGTGCAATGAGCAGTCCAGTACCCCAACCTTTTATATAAACTCCGCTGCTGTCGGGCAGAATTTGCACGGCTATAAAAACCAAAATGCCGTTAAGTATCAGCGAGCCGAGACCTAGGGTCAAAACCGTAATAGGCAGGGCAAATCGGACAAAAAGCGGCCAGATAAGAGCGTTTAGTAGTCCCAGGAGAGCCGCTACACCTAGGGAGTTGGCAAAACTACCTAGATTGAAGCCGTCCAGCAGGCGGCTCATAAAGCCCAGAGCAACGGCGTTTATAATCCACGCCGCTAAAACTCGTCGCCCTACATGCCGGAATTCAGCCATAAGGCTATTTTGACAGTTTAATTACTCTGTAGCAATCACGCGGCCTGGGGCAAACTTACCGTCAGCTCGTCATCGTGCAGCACAAGGCTGCCATCAATGTCCATCTCTTGGACTATGTCCTGCATTGATAACCTGTCTGGTGATGTCAGACCATCTCGGGTAGGTTGTATTTGCATCAATAAAGATAGGAGAGGCACCTGATGTTCACCACTCTCAATGTTGGCTATCCAGCCTTCGGGGTGTGCTTGCTCATAATTCATTACGAAATTTATCATCGCCTTGGCGGCAATAATACTGTGGCGTTTAAGTGTGGCGCTATCCTCTTTTTTTCCAGATTGGCCAAGCACTTCCGGTATCCGCAAAATTTTTGCAACGGCCTCGGCCCTGTGTTCCAAGCTAGCCAGAACCGCGGGACATTCGATAACATCGCTAATCTCATCATCAGGGTCTTCCATGTAGGCTACGCAATCACAAGCGATGTGATGCTTTTCCTCAATCGAGTCGGGTAACCTCCAGCTGTGATAAACCCAGGCAACTCTATGCTCGTGTTGCTCAAACATACTTACAAGATAAACTGTCCTCGGGACTATCGACTGGCCTATACGCTCGGCTTTCTGTGCCCATTCGGTCATGGGCTCACCGAATCCGGCAATATCTAGAACTTCTGCTCTAGAATTAATGCCGGTAACCTGTCGTACCTCGTCCCTGGGCAATAGATTACGCTCCCGAAATGTGTCATCGAAAGACATTTTTTATCTTTCTATCTAACTACTATCTACCAGGTATTGTAACAAAACTATCCGAGGTTTTGTCAACGGTTGCTAGAGTTCGCCCCAATTTTTACCGCTCGATACGTCCACTGTGAGTTTTACCGGCAGTTTGTAGACATTTTCCATGGCTTGCTTGGCAATTTCTCCCACCTCTTTGACCTTAGCCTTGGGGCACTCGAGCAAAATACTGTCGTGAATCTGCAGTAGCATGTGGCAATCATCATCTAATTTTTTGGCGACTTCTATCATAGCTAGTTTCATCAAATCGGCCGCGGTCCCCTGCAAGGGGTGATTGATTGCTGCGCGATAAGCCGCTTCGCGTACCACGAAGTTAGACGAGCGCACATCTGGTGTAGGCCGGCGCCTGCCCAGAAGCGTCTCTACATAACCCTGCCTTTCAGCTTCTTTTCGCAGCGACTCGATATATTTCTTTAGAGCCGGGCGAATCTCGAAATACTTCTCTATAAACTCCTTGCTGGCGGCGTAATCCATCCCGGAGCTGGCGCTCAGGCCATGCGGACCCAGACCGTACATAATGCCAAAGTTCACTGCCTTGGCAGAATACCTTTGCTCTTTGGTGACTTTTTCTGCCGGGATATCGTAAATTTTGGCCGCCGTCTCTACGTGGATATCGGCATCACGATTAAAGGCCTCCAGCATGTCTTTGTCTCCGGAAAGTGCCGCAGCCAGGCGGATTTCGAACTGGCTGTAGTCGGCACTGACCAGTAAATTCCCCTCGCCTGCTACGAAAGCTGTGCGAATGTTGCGCCCCAGCTCTGTGCGCACAGGAATATTCTGCAGATTGGGGTCAGAGCTCGACAGCCGTCCGGTGGGTGCGACTGTAAGGCTAAATGTAGTGTGAAGACGGCTACCAGCATCGACCATTTGCGGTAATGTATCGACATAAGTATTTTTAAGCTTTACTACCTCGCGGTACTGGGTAATCATGTCGATTATCGGGTGCTTGTCGCGTAATTTATCGAGCTCAGAAGCAGCTGTAGATAGGCCTGTTTTGCCCCTTTTGATCCCAGCCGACGGTAGTTTTAGTTTATTGAAAAGTACATCGGCCAACTGCCCAGGAGAGCCAATGTTGAACTCAGCTCCAGCATGTTTGTAGATGGTTTTTTCGAAGCTTGAGATGTCTTTTTCCAGCTTTTCAGCAAAGTTATTTAGATACTTGGTATCGAGCTTGATGCCAAGATACTCCATGTCTGCTAAAACCTCAGTCAGTGGCCACTCGACCTCTCGGGCCAGCTTAGAGATAGACGGCATTTCTACAAATTCTTTGGCTTGGTACTCATAAAGCCCACGAATTACGGCCATAATTTCCGGCGCTCGCTCTATTAGCTCTTGCGTATCAAAATCATCCAAACTTGAGCCTTCATAGCGCAGGTCTGAAGTGGCCAACTCAGTCAGAGATTGTGAGCGAATTAGCGAATTTAGTAGGTATGCAGCCACTAAAACGTCGTGCCCTACCTCGGGCAAATCCTTAACACCAAGCTCAATCAATACTTTAAGCGTCGACTTGACGTCATAACCAACCAGTGCTGAGGTTTTCGACCATTGCTTGAGAAATTGTTTCTTATCAACTTTAGAGAAATCGAATGTATATACTGTTTTGTCGTCGGCTGAGAGCATCAAAACCTGAGGCTCCCTGCCGTGTTTTCCAGCTGAGCGCGAGTGGACAAAAACTTGTTTAGACGGAGGCACTTTGACGTTTTTGAGCTTTTCGTTGCTATCAATAAGGATATTTTTCGGCAAAGTCAGGTTTATACTTTGAACTTTAAACTTTGAACTATCTACTCGCATATGCTCGGGCAATGCGTTTAGCAAACTGCGAAATTCCAGTTCCTGCAGTAACATCTGTAAGTGGGCTGTATCCAACTTGCTGGCATCCATGTCGGCCAAGTTGAGTTTCATGGGCGCGTCGCACCATATGGCGGCTATTTGTTTGCTAAGGTATGCCAGGTCTTTACCGTCTTCGAGCTTTTTGCGCTGGCTGTCTTTAATCTTGGGCAGGTTTTTATAAACACCGTCGAGAGTCTTGTATTGCTTTAGCAGCTCAATGGCCGTCTTTTCGCCAACTCCTGGCACTCCGGGGATATTGTCGCTACTGTCGCCCTTCAGGGCTTTGAGGTCTAAAAATTGCTCTGGTTTGAGGCCGTATTTGGCAATAAAGCTTTCGGGGTGGAATTCTTCAATGTTGGAGAACCCCCGTTTCAAAGCATAAACCCTGACATTATGCGTCACCAGTTGCAGTACGTCTAAATCGGAGGTTATTAGGAGTGTATCAATACCTTTTTTCTCGGCTTGCACGGCTAGCGTGCCCATAATATCGTCGGCCTCGTAATCGTCGAGCTCATAGAGCGGCCAATTGAAAGCCTCTAGTAGTTCATGCAAGATGGGTATCTGAGTGTAAAAGTCCGGCGGTGCTGGCTTACGCCCGGCCTTGTAGTCCGGGTAGAGCTTTAGGCGCGCACGGATGTTAGTTTTGGGTTTGTCCCACGCCACGCAGACGTAATCGGGCTGCAGTTTCTTGATGAGCTCTAAAGCCATTGCCGCAAAACCGTAAACTCCACCGGTAGGAATACCGTCTTTGGTGCTGAGGTTGGGCATGGCGTAATAGCCACGGTAAAAAACCGATTTTCCATCAATTATCGCCAGTTTTTTCCTCGCCACAGCCATTAGGAATAGTATACCCCTAAGGAGTTAGTTGGGCGACCGCTTATGTTTTTTCGTCTTTAGTAAATGCCTGGGGGTAACTAGAAGTTCTCGTTCTTGGGCAGGATGATAATCATCAGAAGAAATGCCAAAACGAACATTACCGCTGAGTAAAAACCGATGGTGCCCCATAGCTCTACGCGGTAACTCAGACCGTAATTACTGTAGAAATACTCGACTGAAACGATTGAATAAACGGCGGCACAAATAGTTGTGGTAGCCAAAAGAGCGCTACGGCTACGTAAAGCTGCGGCCGTAATAATCGGCACAGCAAATAGCATAACTGATTTGCTCGATAGCCCGTGTTGCCAATAAACGTTGTAACCGGCAAAGGCGATGTCGGCCAAAATTAGCGCCAAGACTTGAAATGCGTAGATTGATTTATTGGCGTAGTTTTGCCGCGCCAAAAACCAAAGAATAGCGTTAATCACAAGAAGGATACCGGCGGCAGTCCACAGTTGCCTAACAGCTTCATAGGTATAAAGATTCCACGAGTCGAACACGATCGTAACCAATATATATGCGGCTATGTAGGCAAAATGAACTCTTGTCAGCCGAACAGCCGTAGTTTGTAGCCAATGATTAACCCTGCTTTGTTTTTTGCCCACCAGGCACGCCTAAATTTTTACCATAAGTTTAATAGTTGTCTCTATTTATACCAGATTAGACTTAGCTCGACCAAAGGAAGCAGACCAACTCAGGAATAAGCACCTACAAAGTGTAAATTTTCTAGGCTTCGGTAGCTGGTGGTGGTGTGTGCCTATTGTCTTTCATCGCCAAGGCAACGAAAAGTGTTATCCACCAGAAGAAAAGGCTCAATATAAACCATAGTAAAAAGCTTCTGCCCTTGCTCGATGCAATCCTTGCCGGCCAAAATGCAATGATTATCCATAGAATCAAACCGAGTATTCCAAATCCTACCCACATAATCCAAACCTCCTATTTATAACCCAATTGTACTCTTATAACTCCTTAATTGACAGCGGTTATATTAGCTTCTCGTCTCTCAGGATTTTAGTTGCTCGGGCTTTAAAAGCTTCGATGTCGTTACCGTTATTTTCTAAAAATATGTCGGCTTGAGCTTTTACGGCAGACATGTTGACGGTTGACTCGTGGCCACTGTGAACCATTTCGTATTTCTCTTCGGCAATGAATTGCTCGTATGATTTTTTGTCCTCGTGGCTTCGGTTGCGGCCGCTAATCCTTTGGTATCGAATTCTTGGGTCCGCGTCTATCCAAATTACCGTGCCACCCAGCCGTTTAACTTCTTTGGCTTCGCCCGGATGGCGCATCGAGAGGACTACCAAACCTTTATATTTACTGCTAGATTTTTTATAAAGTTCAACCGCTCTGTCGGTCAAGACACCGTGGCCGTATTTGGCTCGCCACTCGGCGCTGATATTGCTTAAATTACGCCGCTCAATAGACAGCCCGCGCTTCTTGGCTTCCTGCCTCAGAAAATCTGAGAACTGAACCATCAGCAGACCGTGCTCTTGAGCTAGCATCTCGGCAATTGTATCTTTGCCAGAGCCGTTCGTGCCGCATACACCAATCAGCAACATCTTATTTAGTTGTTAGTCAGCAAAGAGGGCGCTGTTCTTAGGCGTATTGAGTCTTTTGATTGCTTGGGTTTCGAGCTGCCTGACTCTTTCCCTTGTTAGCTCCATCTCTTCTCCAATTTGGTCCAGAGTCATCGGCGGTCCGTCAATGCCATATCTAAGCCTAATTATTTTTTCTTCCCGTTCTGGGAGCTGCGACAGCATCTTCCTGGCCTGTTGGCTACGAATTGCTTCCTCAGCGGCTAGTTCCGTAGAAACTGCAGATTTATCAGCTATGGTGTCGATGAGTTCATTGCCTTCTTCCTCGCTATGGCGGTTAACGGGCTTATTGATAGAGATGGTTGTTGGAGTTTCAAGTGCCTGTCTTACTTGCTCCAAAGGCATTCCAGTTTCTTCAGACAATTCCTCTGGCGAAGGCTCATGTTTTAGCTTTAGCCACAGAGCAGTCTCTGCATTTCTTATCCTGTTAAGTCGCTCAACAACATGCACAGGAACTCTTACGGTTCTAGCTTGATTAGCAATCGCTCTCTGTACTGATTGCCTTATCCACCATGTAGCGTAAGTGCTGAACTTATAACCACGCCGCCAGTCAAATTTTTCAACAGCACGATTGAGACCGATTGTGCCCTCTTGGATGAAGTCCAACAAATCCATAGATGGGACTTTATACACCTTTGCTAGGTATACCACTAGGCGCAGATTGCGTTCAATCATTTCTTGCTTAGCGGCATGATCTCCCCTCTCAATCTTTTTTGCCAGATAGATTTCTTGAGCGGGTGTTAGCAGTTCTTTATTGCTAATTTGTTTAAGGAAGAGAGCTAGAGAATCAGTTGACCCCTCTTTTTGTTCTTTTGTTGTGCTCTCGACGGCTACAGGTGCTTTCTCGACACTGGCCCCATCGGGTATAAGTGCGATGCCTCTTTGCTCCAAAATCGCTTCTAGCTCCTCCCAGGCCGGATTTTCGAGTCCCAGTTTTTCGACTAGTTCGGCTAAATCAGCCTCGTGCAAACCGCCGTTCTCGGAAACCTCATCAATCAAATCCTGAACGGCTGGGTTATCCAAAATCTCATCCGGGCCACCAAAGCCTTCTATGGGAACTTCGTCCGAAGATATGAAATTAGGAGATTTTTCCATAGCGATTATTTTTTAAGCGGATTTCATTGCAGGTACTCGTGGAGCTTTCGGGTATCTTTGTGCTTACGCAGTTTTGCTAGAGCTTTGGCTTCTATCTGTCTAATTCGTTCGCGAGTAACCGAAAATTCCTGTCCCACTTCCTCCAGAGTGTGGCTTTTGCCATCTTCTAGCCCAAAGCGTAATTTAAGGATTTTCTGTTCACGCTCAGTCAATGTGCCCAAAATCTGCTTCACCTGCTCTTTAAGTAGTTGCTCGGATGCCGATTCGGTGGGTGTTTTGGCCTCTTCGTCCTCGATAAAATCACCCAGAACTGAGTCTTCCTCGTCGTCGCGCACTGATGCATCCAAACTTGAAATATCCTGCTTAATCTTCATGATGTGCTCTACTTTGTCTACATCCATTTCCATAGCGGCGGCAATTTCGTCGTTTGTAGGTTCGCGGTTGAGCTCTTGGGTAAGACGACGTTGAGTGCGCAGAAGTTTGTTGATAGTTTCGACCATATGAACCGGAATACGGATTGTGCGCGCCTGGTCAGCTATAGCCCGGGTAATTGCTTGGCGTATCCACCAAGTGGCGTAGGTGCTAAATTTGAAACCCCGGTCCGGGTCAAATTTCTCTACGGCACGCAGAAGCCCGGTATTGCCCTCTTGGATTAAATCGAGCAGGTCCAGCCCGCGTCCTACGTAACGCTTAGCAATGCTGACTACCAAGCGCATATTAGCTTCGGCCATGGCGTCTTTGGCTCTTTTATCACCGGATTTTACCTTACGCGCCAGAGCCAATTCTTCTTCAGGTGTCAGTAGCGGAATTTTGCCGATTTCACGCAGATAAAGCCGTACGGAGTCATCCGAAATGTCATCAAGGTATGATGTATCAGCCTTAAGAAGTTCTTCCTCAGTCTCCTCTGCCGCCCACTCGTCGCTTAGGCTACCGGCATCCGGTTCTGTCTCCGGAATGATTTCAATCTCTGCCTCTGCCAGTTCGGCGTAAAGGTTATCTAAGACATCAATGTTAGCTGGCGTGTCCGGAATTAGAGCAAAAATCTCCTTTTGCTTCAGCTTGTGATTTTTTTTGCCGCGCTCAACCAGTTGCTCGATTTCGCGCTCAAAATTTCTTACAGTCCGGCGCCGTTGCTTGCGCACTGGTTCGGCTGGTTTTTTCTTAGCCTGGGGTTTCTTGGGCATGTGACTACTCCCTAATAAGTGTATTTAATCTATCGACTTGTTTGATTATTGTTTGTAGTTTCTTCTCGTCATCGGTGCCGCGCATAGCTTCAACGAGGTGTTGTTTTTGTTTTTTCACGTATGCCGCAATTATGCGGTGCTTGAGGTTTTGGGCCTGCTCTTTCAAATCATTGACCGGCAAGTCCTGATAAAGTTCCTCAAACTGCAATACTAATATTTTAATGTAATCGCCTATCTGTTGCAACTCCTTGGCAACCTGCGGCTCGCCTTTAAAGCCTGGGTTTTGTTTTATGAACTCAAGCACAATTTTTGGCGGACCATCGTCAAAATATTCCGATTTGCAAGTTTTTGCCAGAGAACGCAGCTTTGGCTGCAATAGTGTCATTGCCAGAAAGTGGTCTTGAAGACGCCGATTTTCGACACTGCTTGTATCGGCTACCTCCAAGCGTTGCTTCGGACGGCGGAGGGCGGTAGTCTCGCTTTTTTGCATGGTCAGCTTAGCTCGCATCGCATCTTTGCTAGAGCCGGTCAAATCGGCCAGCTTGCCCAAATAATGATCTTGTTCAACCGGGTCGCTTAGCTTACGAATCACCGGTAAAATCGCATCGGTGAATGCCTTCTTGCCCGTGGCCGTACTTAAATCGAGTTCGCTTTGATAGCGTCGCACTAGCCAATCAAACGCATATTCGGATTTTTCGGCTGATTTCCGCCAGTTTTCAGGATTAGAACGAATTAGTTCATCAGGGTCTTTGGCACCTCCGAGTTCGATGATTCCTAGATTGACTCCAGTTTTCTGGGCCAAAAGTATGGCGCGCTCTGTAGCAGAAATTCCAGCGCTGTCGGCATCAAAGCACAGTCGGATGTCGGCTGTGAAACGCTTTAGCTCTCGCAAATGATTTTCAGTCATGGCCGTACCGGCACTGGCTACCACGTTTTTTACGCCGGCCTGATGCGAAGCAATAACGTCCATGTTGCCCTCTACAATCACGCTAAACCCGTCTTTGCGAATTGATTCCTTAGCTAGATGCAGTCCGAATATGTGTCGGCCTTTATCGTAGACGACAGTCTGGGGCGTGTTGATGTATTTTGGCGCATCGGGCTCATCACGTAGGAGTCTGGCAGTAAAACCAATAATCCGGCCTTGCGAATCGGCCAGCGGAATCATTATCCGGCCGCGGAACATATCAATCGGCGTACCCGAACGCAACGTCGTTAGCCCGGCTCTGCGCGTCTCGTCTGTATCGAAGCCGTGCTTGGATAAAAAATCGGTTAGTGGCGAGCCGGCGCGCGGAGAATAGCCTATTTGCCACTCAATCAAAGTTTTCTTAGTGAAAGCCCGCTCTTTGAGGAGATATTCCAGTGCCGTTTTATTAACCGTTAGCTGTTTCTGGTAGAATTTGGCCGCCAGTTCCAACGCTTCAAGCGCCCTGTTTTTATACTCACGCCGATGCGAGCTGGTGGTGCGATATTGCTCCAAATCTACGCCAGCCTTGCGGGCTAAGTGTTCCAGAGCGCCCCGAAAATCGAGACCTTCCATTTCCATTACAAAGCCAAATATGTCGCCGCCTTTTCCGGATGAAAAGTCGTGCCATATCTGTTTTTCCGGGCTTACCATAAGGCTGGCGGTTTTTTCGTTAGTCCAAGGGCTCAAGCCCTTGAAATTACGGCCGGCGCGCTTTAGTTGGACATATTCTGAAACCACGTCCTCAACATTAAGCCGGCTTTTAACTTCACTCACGGCGTCCATGCTTTTAGTTTAAAGCTGAAAGCCTAAAGCTGAAAGCTCGAGCACCATGAATATACATCTTTAAGCGACGGGGTTGTAGCTGTTATTATTGTGCTTATGCCTCCGCAGCAAACAGATACGCCCGGCTCGGTTGGGTCGGGACCTCAGCCCGACTTTGGCTTCATGCTCAAACAAGAGCCGAAACAAAAACCTTCTAGGCTATCATCTTTGGGCAAACCGGCTAAGCTACTACTCGGTGTAGGCGTTGCTTTTGTAATCGTAATAATTGTAGCGGTGGTGCTGAGCGGAGGTTCCGGAGGCTCAAAGCAAGTAGTGGGACTGATGGCACAGTCGCAGGAAATACTGCGCGTAACTAAAGCGCAGGAGCAACAGTTTAAAGATGTGAACACTATGGCCCTGGCCGCCACTACCGAAGCTACGTTAACTTCTCAGCAGAACGATTTTTCAACCTATCTCATGGGCGCCGGTATCAAATACGGCCCAAAAGAGCTGGCCCTGAGTACCAACACTTCAACTGATGCTGAGTTGCAAACAGCCGCCCAGAACAACAATCTTGATAGGGCCTATGCTACGTATCTCAAAAACGCCCTAACGGTATACCAAAACTCCATGAATACGGTTTTTAAAGATACCGGATCGGCGTCTCTCAAAACATCTCTAGAGTCGGCCTATGCTAGCGTAGCTACACTTCTGCAGTCGCCCGAATTCAGAGTCTAATTTATAAGCTCAAAGCTATGTTTTATCAGGTCCTTGACCTCGCTCCATTCGAGTTGCCCAGTCATCAAAATTGTATTCCAGTGTTTTTTATTAAGGTGATAGCCGGGCATAACGGTCTCGTATTTTGCTCGCAATGTTTCGGCGAGCTTGGGGTCGCACTTCAGGCTTATGCGGATTGGGTCTGATTTCTCGGCAATCAGGGCAAACATTTTATCGCCCGCCTTATAGACGGCTACCTCTTTTCCGAACGGATAATCTAAGTAGGCATTCGGCATGCTCAAAACGTATTCTTCGACCTCTTTGTGGGTAGGCATCCTTAAAAATATTGTAGCAATTTGGGCTTCCAGATATCGACGAAGTTAGTCCCGGGACAAATAGTGCCACTGCGAGCCTCGCAGTGCCCAATGATATTCCTGGATTCGATATCAGGATAGTTCTTCCTGATGTGAGCAACTAGTTTTTGCAGTATAACGTCAGTAGGATCTTGCTCCTCATAGTCATTATCCAGGCATATTGCCACACTACATTTATTGATTTCCCAGTTGCCGGCATGCCAGCCAATCTGGTCGTCAGACAATAACCGTTCAAAGCTACCGTCCATCCGCATTAACCAGTGATACACATAAAAGATTTGCTTGCCGTTTCGCAAATGATTCGACCAAATAGGTCCATCTGTAAAAACCGGAACATAGACATTAAGCAACTGTGTTGCGTTCATGTACGGCAACCTGTATCCGGGTTCAGCGCTAGTGTGATGAATAACAATCGTATCTACTGGCTCCCGTTCTGCGTCTTGATTTGGACCATGACCCGCCAGCGCAACCTTGCCCTGTTCTAGTTGTATTTCAAAAAAGTGTCTGGCGGCTCTCCGAAACTTGCCCAGCTCAACCGAGTCGCCGCCCAACTTTCCATCAACTTGCTTAACATATTCCCTGAACTCCAAATACCAATCGGGACTTCTGATTACTCTTAGCCAGTGCTCTTCGTCAAAATCGACCACTATTTTTTATTTTTGGGTACGAAGTCCAAGGCGCAGGAGTTTATACAATAGCGCTGGCCGGTTGGCTGATTGTAAGCATCCTCGAAAAGGTGTCCGAGGTGGCTACCGCAATTAGCGCAGGTTACCTCAGTTCGAACCATACCATGTGAGCTATCGTCTTTTAGCTCGACATTGCCTTTACTGGCGACGTCATAAAAGCTAGGCCAGCCGCTGCCGCTGTCGAATTTGGTGCCGCTGCTAAAAAGTTCTGCCCCGCAAGCAACGCAGGTGTACATACCATTACCAGAGTTGTGTAGCAGCTCTCCGCTAAACGGCGCCTCAGTCCCCTTCTCGCGCAGTATGTGGTACTGCTCAGGAGTCAGTTTCTTTTTAAGTTCTTCGTCGGTTAAATTCTTACCCATGAACCTCCTACTTGTTCATTTTCATTGAAGCGGCCCAAATGTAGACCCTCACAAGGACTTCTAACAGGAGCAGCTGCAAGATTGCGAGCACGAAGGGGTAAAGATATTCCCCTTTCCAACCACTACCGGGGAAAGAGTAGCCGGGGTATTGGCCGTTATGGAGACCGCTCAACCAGCCAGCTAAATTAGACATTACACCTAGAACTTGGCTAATTATCATTGCAACAACAACTGCAACGACTATAGATGATGCATCTTTTCGCTTTAATATTTGTACTAGGACCATGCCCGTAAACTCCTATAGTTTTACCTGGTTAAATTATATTCCGAAGGCTGTCTGAAGGCTACATTTTTTCGGGTACATTAATGCCAAGTAGCTGAAGGCCGCCTTTTATAACTTTGGCATAAGAATCTACGAGCTTGAGCCGCAGGTCTTGGCGTTCATCGCCTATCACCCTGTTGTTTTCATAAAAACGATTGAAGGTCTGGGCCAGCTCGTGCAGGTATGTGGCTATATGGTGCGGCATCATCTCAGTGGTCGCCTCGACCAAGGCATCGGGAAATTGGCCTAACTTCCGGGCTAGTGTTCTCTCGCCTGCCTCCAGCTTTAGCCCATGTAGCGAAACTTCTTTAGGCTTGGTTTTGCCAAGTATTGCCCTGGCGCGCACGTAAGCATACTGCAAGTAGGGGCCGCTGTTGCCTTGCAGGCTTACCGATTCAGCAGGATCAAAAATGATATCAGCGCCAATTCGATTCTTCAAAAACGCGTATTTTATTGCGCCTAAGGAAATATCCGAGTTGCGCGTATTATTGGCCTCAAAATTGGCATTGTCTGCAGATTTTATTACATCCTCGGCCTTGATTATATTACCTAATCGACTGCTCATCTTTACACCGCCGCCAAGTTTTACCAACCCGTGGGTGATATGGCTCGATTTTTTGGCCAAATCGGGCTCAATCTGGGCTACCGCGGCCATTACCACTGCCATATATTCCGCTTGTTCGTTTCCCGTAATAACAATTGAACGGTCGAAGTGATAATCATCCCGTTTTTTGAGCACTAGCCCTACATCTTTGGTTTCGTACGTCGGTAATCCGGCGCTATTTATAAAAACCCGAGTATGCATATTGTGCACTTCACCGTTGAAGATGACCGCGCCTTGCGAGTGTTCAAATATTTTGCCGATGTTGGCCTTAACAGCTTCCATCCCCGGCTTGATGGTTTCACTTTCTGGGTAGTAGCGGTCGAAATGCGTGCCGATTTGGCCATAGAATTTATCAAAATAGTCATAGCTCCATTGCCGCGTAGTCCAATATATCTTCGAAAGCGGCGAATTGTGGTCGTCTTGCTCTACTATCTCGTAAAGCCGTTTGTTCAGTTCATCTATTTGATTTTTAGTTTCCTCTGATTTACCGGAGGCGTTGTTGCCGTTTATATAGCACTCGGCTAACCACTCGGAGCGTCGCTCGGGCTTTATTTCATCTAGTTTCTCTGGCTGCTCGCCGTCGAGTTGTTCCAGAACCGCCCAGATGGTTTTGGCCACATGCAGGCCAATATCGCCGCCAAAATTAACCCGCGCCACCTCGGAGCCAGCGAGCTCATATAGATTGGCAATGGCATCACCAACAACGCTGGTGTATAGATGGCCGACGTGTAGGATTTTGAAGGGATTAGGGTCAGAGTATTCGATTACGATTTTCTGGCCATCATAGAGTTTAGGCGCCGCTGTATCTAAACTGCGTAAAATGGCAGAATCGCTAAGGTGGAAATTCAGAAAACCGGGGCCCGCGACTTCAGTCTTGCTAATTACGCCTCCCGGCTGAAGCTCGCCCGCAAGCTCGTCAGCTATATCCCTAGCTGGCCGTTTGAGCTTGGGCGCTAGTTGTAACGATATATTGCTGCTAAAGTCGCCGAATTGTTCCTCCGGGCGCGTCAGCTCAATTTTTGTATCAACATCGTATAGCTTTTTTACGGCTGAACTCAAAGCCGTACGTAACTCTTCCATGAGCTATATCATATCAGTAACGGGCTCACTCGCACCGAGGCAATACCTCGCTTAAGCTGCAATAGGGCGAACGGCTTGGTCCTGGAGCTTGAATATCATCTGGCTGATTTTCCAGGTTCCATTGGTAGTTTTAACTAAGATGTAGTCTATTGACCCTCGTACCGTCCAGGCGTAGCGCTCACCTCTGTCTGCTACGTAATGTATGTGCTCTACGTTAGTAGTTACTTTGGCGCGCCGTGAATTGACCATGCGCAATCGCAGGCGTCGTATGAAGTGCCTCGTGGCATAAAAGTAGCTGCCAATTTCCTTGCGCCAGCTTTCAATCAGACGTTTTTTAGGCATAACAGATGGCATCTCGCCATTTATAGCCTTATTGTCGACATAAGGCTTCTTCACGAAATAGGCTTCAAGCCTCTCCCACTGCTTTAAATCCTGGAGCTGGGCTACGCTATTTACAACTTCCTTGATTAATTCTTTGTCAGTCATAGTTGAAATCCTTTCTGGTTTTTGTGTGCGTCCTTAACTTTAGGTATCTATTCTGAGATTTCGCTAAGGATCGCGGAGCTTCATAACCGCATTCCTATTGTAGCACTGGGCTATGCCCTCATCTGTTAGAATAGTCACATCGTGGAAGGGTGCGAGAGCGGTTTAATCGGCACGCTTGGAAAGCGTGTGTACTCGCAAGAGTACCGAGGGTTCGAATCCCTCCCCTTCCGCCATTTTTAACTGTAGCCGATTCCGCAACTTTTTTATTTTGGCTTAAGCAAAAAGTAAAGAGTAAACTAACAATCAGAGACAAGGTTGGAGGGCAACTTTCGCACGCGTCGAGGGGGTGTGGGCTTATTTTTCATATCTAAAAATTAAAAATGGGAGCCTAATGGCACTAATTGAACTCCGGGAATTATCTAAAGTTTACGGCTTCGGCGAAGCTACTACTTTGGCATTGGATGAAGTCGATTTAGCAGTCGAAAAAGGCGAATTCGTGGCTGTCATGGGTCCCAGTGGGAGCGGCAAAACCACCCTGCTGAACATCATCGGGTTGTTGGACAGACCAACTTACGGCACTTATCATCTTGATAGAAAATCTGTTTCGCGGCTCCGGTCCAACCGCCAGGCTAAACTCCGCCGCGACCGCATCGGCTTTGTCTTCCAGTCGTATAACCTTCTTCCTCGGCTAAGTGTCCTCGACAACGTAGCATTGCCGCTGGCATACAGAGGGATTACTCCCGTGAAGCGCTGGCACGCGGCTAGCGATATGTTAGAGCGAGTAGGCATGCGAGAGCGCGAATATTTTTCCCCTCGCCATCTTTCTAGCGGGCAGGCCCAACGGGCGGCGATTGCCAGAGCATTAATAAATAAGCCGAACATTATCATCGCCGACGAACCAACCGGTAATTTGGACAGCTTTGATAGTAAGGTTGTAATGGAGCTGTTTGCTGACATACATCGGCAGGGCAACACTATTCTGCTGGTTACCCACAACCCCGAGCTGACAAGATACGCCAGCCGGGTGATTTACATGTACGACGGGACCATTGTAGGTGATGAGAAGACGGCCATCGGCTCATTGGCGCGCGGCGCGCGGAGGATTTACTTCAGCAGGCACCGCCGGACAACCGACGATGTCACAGCCGGGGTTTCCGCCCTAATGCACGATGTTCCAGGCAAAGAAATAACCGAGATGCCCAAGAAGCGCAAGCCCGCTAAACGCAAGAAGCGCCAAATAAAGAGCACGCCCCGAAAGGCTGATAAGTAATATGTTTAGCGGCAACGTAAAGTCGGCAACGGCAAACTTGCGCAGTTCCAAGTGGCGGTCTTTGCTTACTATGACCGGTGTAATAATCGGAATAACACTCATCGTCACCGTAGTAAGCCTTGGCGAAGGACTTAAGCACCAGATAGTCGGCCAAGTCAGCGAACTAGGTAGCGACGTACTCACGGTACGTTCTGGTAAATTAGTCACTCGCGGTGAAGGCGGCCAGATAGATAACCTCAATATCTTAGCGTTTTTAAACTCTAGTACCCTGACGCCGAAAGACGTAGTAGCGATGCAAAAACTGCATTCTGTTTCAGCCGTAGCCCCAGTTGATTTCCTGACTAGTAGCGTTACAAATGATTCGAGCGAAATCAATAACGCCTTCGTACTCGGAACGACTCCAGACTTTCCCGATTTGCTCCACCAAAAAATGGCTTACGGAGACTTTTTCAACGATGATGACGCTTCTCAGAAGTTTGCGGTCATTGGTTCTACCATTGCTCATAAGCTTTTTAACCAGCTTAGTCCGCTCGGCCACACCCTTACAATCTCCGGCCAAAGTTATGTAATTCACGGAGTTTTAGCACCCAGTGCGGGAGGCTTGCTATCGGTTGGTGAAACCGATTTTAATTCCGCCGTATTTATAAACTTCGACCAAGCAATTGAGCTTTCAAACGGCGGCAGCAACATCTTGCAAATCCTCCTCAAAAGCAGGGATGGCCAAACTGATAAAACCGTCCAGGAAGTACGGAAAGCTTTACTAGATATCCACCAAGGAAACGAGAACTTTACGGTTCTAAAGCAGCAGGAACTGTTAGATGTGGCTAATAACGTGGTGAGCAAATTGACTGGTTATGTGTCGGCTATAGCCATAATTTCGCTGTTCATCGGCGGCATTGGCATAATGGACACAATGCTGGCTAGCGTTAGCGAGCGCACGCGCGAAATTGGTATTCGTAAAGCCTTAGGGGCAACTAATCGTCAAATTCTCAATCAGTTTATGATTGAAGGGCTGGCGCTCACAGTCGTCGGCGGATTGATAGGTGTTATATTCTCTCTGCTAGTTTTCGGTTTTATGCGCCTATACACTAACCTCCACCCGGTGTTAACCGTTCCAATAATGATTATCGCTGTACTAGTCTCCATCGCAGTCGGTGTATTGTTCAGTATTGCTCCGGCGCTTAAGGCCGCCCGCAAAGACCCCATCGACGCCCTAAGGGGCGATTAATAATGCTTAACAAGTTAAGTATTATTCAGTGAGGGCTGTCTTGAACTTGTCGTTGAGATCTACCGGGGTTGGATTCACGTTGTTTATTAGTGCCAAGTAGATACTCACAAAATCACCGAAGTTAACCGCCCATAAAAGCTGTTCGAGCAATGTAGCACCCTGCACTTCTACGACATTTGGTGCCGGCCTTATCCCCGATAGTAACTTCTCGGCCACGGCAAATCTTTTTTGAACTTGCGGATGCTCCAAACTACTACGAAGTTCGATCACACCGTACTGTTTTTGCGTAGGATAGCTCCACCCCATTAGTTCGTTGTGGTTAGATTCCGGCACTTCATTCCACCAAGCCAGGTTTTTAGCATTCTCATTGAAGCTAATTTTCCACTTGTATGCAGCTGGAGACAGTAACGGGCCGGCGTATATCACTGGTGCCTTGCCGGCCAACTCCATAGCTAGTTTTTTCGCCGGGTTCTGAGAAATGGGCAAGGTCGGTAACCACTTTTCAGTTGCTTGCTTTAAAAAATCCGCTGTTTGGCTTAACTGTGCAGTTGCTTGGGCTTCGTCCACCCATCCGGCAGCCTCAAGCAGTAAAACAACGGCCTTAAGGTTTGCCATAACAGCGTATCGCGGCTGGCCGGAGTCGGGTATCAACAAAAATGGGTAGCTTTTTTGCGAGGCAATTTCTTGGAGTTTGCCGCCGCCGGAAATAATCGCTATGGTTGCGCCTTTATTCTCGGCTTCAGCTAGCGCCGCCACTGTTTCCTCAGTGTTTCCCGAATAACTACTCGATATGAAAAGTGTTTTCGGCGACACATAAGCCGGAATCTTGTATTGCCGGCATATTTCGAACGGAATTGTATAACCGGGCCATGTTCTGCTAAGCAGAGCCGCTAGCGCCGAACCGCCCATTCCCGAATAAACAACATTTTCGACCCCATCGAGCTTTAAGCTTTCGGCTTTTAGCTCAAAGTTATGTTCTAGTTGCTGCCACTGTTTTTCGGCTATTCCCAAGGCGTCCTGTCCGTCGCGCTGGTGGATATATTTCAAATCATCAAGCATAAGTTCATTTTACATACATTTGGCCATAGCCATTCTATAAATAATCCTTATGCTCTAAAATGAAATGAATAGCCGGTAAAATTATGTGCGCGTAGATAGGGGGCGGGATGTTCGGCAAAGACGACAATGACCAACCACAACCGACCACGCCGAATGGCGTCGATGCCTCAGTTGGTGTCAGTGAAAAACAGATAGAGGAAATGGGCATGGCTCAGCCGCCCGACGAAACAATCCACAAACCCACGTCTCCGGCTATAGCCGGAGCACCGCCGCTAAACGATGCCGCCAGCGATAACGGTGGTGATTCTCAGTCGGGTGTTGAGCAATCTTTGGGCAACGACCCGTCTCAGGTGCTAAACAGCGCTGATTTGCACGGCACCGCTCTGGGCGAAACAGAACCGCCAAAATCTGATGATTCTGATGATCATGCAGACTTAATGGATATTAAGCAACAGGCCTTGCAGAGTCTGGGACCAATGGTGCATCAACTAGACCAATCACCCCAGGAGAAATTCAAGACGCTGATGATGCTTATACAAGCCTCAGACGATGACCGTTATATCAAAGAGGCCTACGAGGCTGCTAATGCCATTCCGGACGAGAAAGCTCGCGCACATGCCCTGTTAGACGTTGTGAACGAAATAAATTACTTCACGCAGAAGAAAAAGACCGGCGCCTAATTCGACCGACGCAAGCTAGCCAGGTAGTGAAGCCCGGCTGCCGCTATGCTTACTGCCAAAAAAAGAGCTGCTACATTGCCGGGGCCAGTGTTGGAAATATGCTCAGAGGTCGTCGAACTTGAGGTTGAAGAAGAACCATTTGTTCCACCTGCTTGCGGTGATGAATTATTTGACCCGGATTGTGAACCTGAACTTGTATTACTTTGTGTGGAGCTGGACTTTTTGCTTTCACTAGAACTACTAGAAGGTTGAGGTGGCTGCGGGGCATTATTTGATGAGGAGCTAGTCGAGGTAGCTTGCTGATCTGGCTTAGTAGCCTGGTGGTATACCCAACGGCTGCCAAAGACCACGGCGGTAGCCACCAAAAGTGCCGCAATTACGATAACTACCAGCAACAGCCACGACCGGCCATCGCGCCGGTGAACCTCGGTAGTAATCGGTGGCGGTACCTCGGGCGGCGGTATTCTTACCTGCCCGCCTGCGCTTTCCTTATTTTTGAGCTCATCGTCAACCATCAAAAACCCCTGTTATGATAAACCTATTAAACCATAGCTAGAGACATTTGAAAAGCTTACATACTTACTCCCTGACCAAACGAGAGCTAGCCTCGCGAAAATATGTAAGGCTCACCTGAAACAGACTCGTCAAACGCACAACTACAAGCCGAGGACTGTTTGAGCGCCTGGGCGAGTTCCGCAGGCTGTTGTGTGCTTTGACAAGGGGCTGTATCAAGTGAGTTGTGCGTTTGAGCCAGGACTAGGGCGAGTGCCCTACATTCCCATGTCCATGCCGCCGCCCATTGGCGGTGCGGCCGGAGGATTCTTCTCGGGTACATCGTTTACAAGGGCGCCCATGGTCATTGCCGTACCGGCAATCGAAGCGGCGTTCTGAATCGCTTCTTTGACCACTCGTGTCGGGTCCACTATGCCAGTCTCCTTGAGATTGACCAGCTTGTCGGGATTGTTAACTTCGAAGCCAGTGCCATTCTTGGCATTTAAGACTTTTTCCAACTTAGCCTCGGCATTAAGCCCGGAGTTGGTCATTAACTGTTTGAACGGTTCTTGCAATGCGCTCTTTAGAATCGATGCGCCGGCCGATTCGGAGTCAGTACCTTCGCCCTTTATCGTTTTCGATAAATCTACAAACGTAACTGCCCCGCCAGCAACAACTCCTTCGTCTAGTGCCGCCTTAACAGCGTTAACAGCGTCATCTACGCGGAATTTCTTTTCTTCAATCTCGGTCTCGGTAGCTCCGCCCACTTTGATAACGGCTACTCTACCTTGCAATGCGGCTCGGCGCTTTTCCAGGTTTTCCTTATCGTACTCGCTCGTTGCGGCTTCTATCTGCTTGTTTATCTGGACTATGCGCGCTTGTACGGCACTTGCTGGCCCGGCTCCTTCGATTATTGTGGTGTCGTCTTTGGTAGCGATAACCTTTCGTGCTGAGCCCACAACAGAGAGATCAACGTTTTCAAAAGTCATTCCCCGCTCTTCGGAAATAACATCGCCGCCGGTCAAAATTGCGATATCCTCTAAAATTTCTTTGCGTCGGTCGCCGAACGACGGTGCTTTCACCGCGACTGTGTTAAATACACCCTTCAAACGGTTAAGTATCAGTGTTCCGAGAGCTTCGCCTTCAACGTCTTCGGCAATCAGCACTAAGTCCTTTTTGCCAGATTGAGCTAACTTCTCCAGCATAGGCAAGAAGTCTTGAATCGAGCTGATTTTTTGGTCGGTTATTAAAATTGCCGGCTTCTCGTAAACAGCTTCCATACGCGCGGTATCAGTAACCATGTAAGGGCTCACATAGCCGCGGTCCATAGTAAAGCCTTCCACAACTTCGCTTTCCATAGTCAGGCCTTGGCCCTCTTCTACGGTAACCACCCCGTCTTTGCCGACTTTTTCCATAACGTCGGCGATTAGAGCACCAATGTCGCCGTCTCCGGCGCTGATTGTGGCAACTTCAGCCACTCGGTTTTTCTTACTACCGATGTTTTCGCTGAGTCCGCCCAGTTTAGAAATCACGTCTTGAGCTGCTTTTTCTAAACCTTTACGCAGTAGCATCGGATTGTGGCCGGCTGCAATAAGCTTATTGGCTTCATTCAAAATGTGGTAAGTCAAAATGGTAACCGACGTAGTACCGTCACCGGCGACATCGTTCATTTTGTTTGCCGCTTCTTTTATTAACTCGGCGCCGACTTTGTAACCCAAAGTCTCGTCATCGGCATCATCCAGCTCCACGCCCTTCGCTACCGTTACACCGTCGTGCGTAACCGTTGGGTTGCCGTAGCTCTTGCTGATAATCACATTGCGGCCTTTTGGCCCCATGGTTGTGCGCACAGCGTTATATAAAATTTCTGCCCCGCCCAGTACGCGGCGGCGTGCATCGTCATCATAAAATACTTTTTTAGCCATCGATTCCTCCTATTTAACCGTTGCCAGTATGTCTTCTTCTTTGATTAGTATGTACTCGTTATCGTTCAGTTTGACCTCTGTTGTACTGTAGCTTTTGTAAACAATCCGGTCACCAATTTTAACCATCATCGGGATGTGCTTACCGTCTTTGCCCACTTTGCCGGGTCCAACTTTCAAAACTTTGGCTATTTGTGGTTTCTCGGCCGCCTTATCGGGCAAATACAGCCCGCTGCTGGTCTTAGTTACGGCCTCTTCCTGTTGGGCAACTACCCAATCGGCCAATGGTTGCAGATTTACTGCCATATCTAGTCTCCTCTACCTTAGAAAGAATGTGTTTTCTGGCACTCATAATAGCGGAGTGCCAGAAAACTTGCAATAGAATATTTGGCAAAAAAGAAAAAACGCCCCGAAGGGCGTTAGGTAGAAATTTTGGCAACATTTTATGAGTGTTGGAGCCGGCCGGAGGGAACCGGCTCCAACACGTTCGCCCACACAGGACCGGAGCCTTCCCGTAAGCTCAACGGACTGCCGAACATGGGTTCGGCATCTTGGGCGAAACTTAGGCCGCGGCGAGGCTAGCTAGTAGTGGCCGCTCAATTTCGATGAGGTTGTAGCTTTGGCCATTTATCTCGTAGTCCTCTTCAAGGTCTTCGAGAACGTCGGCTAGCCC
>CAZPFQ010000003.1:0-28841 GCA_964585885.1 uncultured Candidatus Saccharibacteria bacterium
CCAAAAGGAGAACGATAAGCAGAATTTCCGTCAGGAATGAAACCTGAACGCCAATCTTGGTCGATTCAGCAATAATTGGCTGGGCGACCATCAGCGCGAAAGCCGCCGGCAATAAAGTGACGATGGGAGCCAGCACCGCTCGGAAAACTATCAACAGCAATAAAATTATGAAGATGACGTTATAGAGTTCTGTTTTACTGCTGGTATTACTATGCTGCTTTTCTGTATCAACCTGCTGAGCCAATTCGCCGGCCAAATGCACTTCCAGGCCCGGAATGTTGGTCTTCATCTTGGCCCGAACATCATCGGCCAAAGCTACTGACTCCTGGCCCTGCGCTCGCTCACCAAGCCCGATTGAGTATTCAACGGCTTGCTCATCAGCCGAGACTCCTAATAACCTAGCTCCCGTAACACCATCGACGGTTTTGATACCCACTACAATCTTCTCGACTGCTGCCGTGTCAGCCTCAGTTAGCTTGCCATTTGTCCTATAGGCCACCAAGTCAGAGCGGCCAGTGGTGTCGGGGCTCTGGAAGGACTCCTCAAGCTTAGACGCCTTTTGCGTTTGGCTATTCTTTGGTAGAAATTTGGAGTTGTCGTTCTTCTCGACGTCTTTTAGCTTAGGAAAGCTTGAAGAAAGAATTGGAATCGCGGCTATCCAAAAGACAATTACCAGCCATCGGAATTTGACCGAAAACCGACCAATAGCTTCAAAGATTTTAAAGCCGTAGCGGTCCTGCTTGGGCTTATCTGAAACTTTTTTATCCACTTGTTCCATTCTTACCCATCCCGATATAACTAGGCAAATTTTTTTCGGGTATATTTTTGGTTTTTAGGAGTTGGCGTTCTTGCCTTAGATGTAGGTTAAACACGCTGAGCTTTATATTTTATTTTTACAGCCTCTGCTAGGATTTCTAATACACTACTAGCGTCCGCCGTTGCGAGCGTACGTTTGGGATGCCACAGCCGTATCCGCCAAGTGGCCTGTTTATGGTTCTTGTCTTGTCTGCGTTGAAATATGTCAATTGGCTGGAATTTGTAGCCGTAGCCGTGTTTTACGGCAATTGATTCCAACTGGTCTCTAATAAAACTTTCGAGCTTTTCGTAGTGTATGTCCGTGCTGATACGGAGACATATATCTTGCTCGATGCTTGGGAAGCGGTTAAGGGTTTGGTAGTCGCCCCTGCTTGCGCTGGCTTGCATCATCTGGATAATCCCAACTTCGAATCCGGAACTATGACTTGGCAGTTTCAGCCCACTTATCACGCTTTGCTTATATTCACCGACCATACCTAGTGGGATTTTGCCGGTACTATCCCAGATCTGCGCAGAGCGGCCTGGGTCAAATGGCTTGGCTACCGGATAATTTTCTTCCTTGTCTATTGGGCGGTAGTACATACCGATGCCAAGTTTTTGCGACAGATAGTCCAGTATGCTACGAGCTTGATAAAAAGCTGCCCCGCCGTAAGCCGCTTTGTCTGATGCTGTGACTAGCGACAGCATCTCGAATTCCTGCGGCAAGCCATCGTTGTCTTTCATTTTTTGGTTGTGGCCCTTGCCAATCTCATAGAGCGCAAACCGGTCATAACCGGCCTTGATATTGGGGTGAACTTTTTCAAGGAGGCTTGGAGTCAAGCTCAGACGATATGCCTGAAGATCAGGGCTAAGAGCATTCTTGATATGAAAAGCCATAGCAGGGTCTTGGGCAGCTTTTTTAATTAGAGAATCGTGTACGAAGCTGTAAGTCAGAACTTCGTTGGCTCCAGCGGCTGATAAAATCGTTCGCAAGCGTGACTTCAACTCTAACATTGAATCGAGCTTCGCTGGAGCTAAGTTACGCGGTGGTAGTTCTGCCGGCAGATGGTCATATCCGTAAAGCCTGCCGACTTCTTCAACTATGTCTTCCGCAATATTGACATCTGTTCGCCAAAACGGCGGTGTGATTATTAGTTGCGAACCGGTTTCGACTTTAAATTCGACATTTTGCAACAGATTCTTTATCTGGCTAGAGCTCAATTTTAGGCCTAGCCGGCTGTTAATAAAATTCGCGGTTGTTTTTACTACCGACACATCCTTTTTGGAGTTTCTCTCATCAATGGTTGGGCTCGCCACACGCCCGCCAGCTATTCGCTTAATATCACCGACCGCCTTTACCAACACAGCCATGTTCTGGCGCGGGCTTTGGTTTTTTGTAAATCGAGTGGCTGCATCAGTGAAAAGTCCATAAGCCATTGCGCTACGGCGAGTGGTATTCATATCAAAGTTGGCGCACTCCAAGACGATATTTTTGCTAGTTTCATCTACTTGTGTACCAGCACCGCCCATGACGCCCCCGAGTCCGATAGGTTTGTCGCCATCAGTGATTACGATAGCCTCATGCTCAAGGTTGATGAGCTTGCCGCCAAGAAGTTCGAGTGATTCACCCTTTGTGCTCCATCGGACTCCCAGAATACCCGTATCAAGTTTGTCGTAATCATAAGCATGGAGCGGCTGTGCGGTCTCTTGCATGAGTAGGTTGGTTATATCAACGATGTTATTAATAGGACGGATGCCAATCGCGCTCAACCGAGCCTGTAGCCAAGCCGGGCTAGGCTGTACTCTAACGTCTTTGATGACTATGGCGCTAAACCTCCGAACTAGGTTTGGCAAATCGTTGTTAATAGCCAGCTTCAGGACATTTTTTCGTCCGTCGGCGGGTAGCTTAGAATTTTCTTGATACCACTTAGGACTCCTGAACGCATGGTGCTGAATACCGGCTACTTCACGGGCAATCCCGAGTATGCCGAATAGGTCCGGGCGATGAGTGAACATTTTGTTCTCAATATCGACAACATAATCATTAAGGCCAACTGTTCTGGCAAAATCCTCGCCTGGTTTGCCCGCCTCAAGCACCAGAATGCCTTCGTGATTGTCGCCCAGAGCCAGCTCCTTAGAGCTGGCCAGCATGCCGTAGCTTGTTTGCCCGCGGATTTCGCGGGCTTCGATAACAAATGGTTCGCTGTCGTGGCTATTTGGAACGGTAGCGCCGGGGGGAATCCAGACAACTAGCTGGCCGGCTTTGACATTCGGTGCCCCGCAGACAACTTGTATTAACCTATCCTTATTGCGCTTAATTTCCTTATTGGCCGTGCCGGCATCAATGAGACACAAACTAAGTTTGTCGGCGTTGGGATGCTTTTGGCATTCAATAACTTTAGCGATTAATATGCCCTTGTACTTTCCGCCAATGTCCTTGACATCCTCGACAGCACCTAGCTGGGCGCCGATTTTTTCGACGAGTTTATCAATTGGTAGCTCAGCGGCTGTAAACTCCTTTATCCAATTGACGCTGACCTTCATGTGAATTGCCTCAAAAACGCCAAATTACCGGAATGAAAGTGGCGCACGTCTTCAATCCCATATTTCATCATCACCAAGCGGTCGATGCCCATACCCCAGGCGAATCCACTGTATTTAGCCGGGTCAATGCCGCCTTCTATTAACACATTCGGGTGAATCATGCCGCAGCCGAGCAGCTCAATCCAGCCGCTGTAGCTACAAACGTTGCAGCCCTTTTTCTGGCAAAAAGGACACGAAAGCGTGAATTCGAAGCTTGGCTCGGTAAATGGGAAGTAAAATGGCTGGGTTTTGAACTCAAGTTTCTGGCCATAGTATTCTTCCAAAAAGGCCTTTAGAGTGGCGAGAAGGTGGCCGGCATTGATGTCCCTATCGACATAAACTCCCTCGAGCTGATAAAAAGTATGTTCGTGGCGAGCATCCAAATCCTCATTACGAAAGACCCTACCTGGAATTACAGCCCTGATTGGTGGTTTCTGCGACTTCATGACGCGGTTTTGCATTATTGAGGTATGCGCCGGAGCTATAAGGCCTTCCTCTGTCACGAAAGTATCATATTCATCACGCGCTGGATGACCGGGTGGAAAATTAAGACTGCTAAACATATGGTAGTCGTCATCAATCTCGCGCGATTCCACGGCCGTAAAACCCATGCGCGCGAATATATCCAGAATATTTTCTAGTTCAGAAGTTAGGGGATGGCGACTACCGTTTTGTGACGCTAGTAGAGTGGGCCTGTTTTCAGGTGCTACATTTACATCAAAGGGCGCTGTCACATCAATCGGCGACTGGCTTTTGGCTTTTGGCTTTTGGCTTTTGGCTAGATCTTCGAGTTCGCTCTTTAGGTTATTGACCTCTTTGCCAAATGCCGCTCGCTGATCTTGTGGCATGGTCTTTAGCCGTTCATACAGCGCCGTTAGCTCTGGTGAGCGCAATATTACCCGTTTGTCATCGAGCTTCGCCAATTCAGCTTTAATCCGCTTGGCAGCTGCCCGGATCTCCGGAATCTTATACTCCATCTTAGAACTAGTATAACAACTCCAACCTCTCTGCTCTAGCGGGTGTCAGTAGCTTTCGGCTTAAGCTATACTCAAGCTATGGATGCCGCGGAACTTCTTAAAAAGGCCGAGGAAGTTCTTAAAAATAATGACCGTGGAAAGTGGACTGTGCCGGCCGGCGATTTATACCCGCATCAATGGCTTTGGGACAGTTGCTTCATTGCGATAGGGCTACGTCACTTGAGCGTTGAGCGAGCTCAGATTGAGCTGGCCAGCCTGCTTCGCGGCCAATGGAGCAACGGCATGTTGCCGCACATGATTTTCGATAAACATTCCGCCGATAAAAAATCAAAGCAGCGCGAAAAAAGCCACCTAAGCCCGTATGCGCCAGATAATGTATCGACCAGCGGTATCACCCAGCCACCGATGCTTGCAGAAGCGGTGGTACGAATCGGTCAAAAACTTAAAATGCCCGAGCGCCGTAGTTGGTATAAACAGATGTACTCGGGCCTGCTACGCCACCACGAATGGCTATATGCAGACCGAGATCCTCATAACGAGGGGCTAATAATACTGATACATCCTTACGAAAGTGGACTCGACAATACACCGCCATGGATTAGTGAGCTGAGGAAACACAGTATCCCTCTGTGGGTAAATTTGGTCGAGAAGCTACACCTTGACGGCGCTGCGACGCTCGTCAGGCGCGATACAAGGTATGTAACAGCCGCTCAGAGAATGAGTAATGTCGAGGCCATGGCCTACTGGTCGGCAATGCGGCGTTTGCGGCGGAAGTCATATAATTCTGAAGCAATTTTGAGCCGGTCATTATTCGCCGTTGAAGATTTAGTATTTAACTGCATATTAATACGCGCCAATACACTACTCCAGGGGATAGCCAAGGATATTGGGCATCGTCTGCCGGAGATGCTGTTACAAAAAATGAGCTCAACCGAGAAAGCCCTCGAAAAACTATGGGACGACCATACCGGACAGTACTACAGTCGCAGTTTCGTTAGTCATAAACTTATCGAGGAGCCGACTATAGGCAGCCTCCTGCCCCTCTACGCTGGTAGTATTTCCGATGAGCGTGCTAGGCAGCTTCTCAAACTGATGCGCTCTGCTAACTTTGCTCTAAAGTGGCCGCTGCCGAGTGTCCCTAAAAACTCCGAATTCTTTGATCCTCTCAAATATTGGCAGGGCCCGACTTGGGTCAACACCAATTGGCTAATAATAGACGGTCTTAGCCGGTATGGGTTTGATTCTGAAGCTGAAAATCTTCGCAAGCTGACGCTAGAAATGACCGAAAAGAGCGGGATGTATGAGTACTTCAGCCCCTTATCTGCCCAACCCGGCGGCGCGGCCAACTTTTCATGGACCGCGGCCTTGGTTATCGACCTGCTAAAAAACTAGTCGTCAAGCGTTGGCTTATCAATAAGCAGCGGGTCAACGCTGGGCTTCGTATCGGCTATCTTTACCACGTCCTTGTCTATCTTTCCGAGCTCTTTATAAGTAGTGTTAAAGTGCCCGACGGTCGTCCCGAGGGAACTGCCCAGTTTATGCATATAACCGTTGTGAGCAAGCAGATGCTTGCTGAGCTGTTCAATATTTTTGCGAATTTTTTCAGTGTCGTTATGAATTTCAATAGATCTCAGACCTTGAACTATTATCTGGAGCATGGCTGACAGAGTGCTAGGGCCGACTATCGTTACTTTCTTGTCAACCGCAGCATATTGCATGAGGTTACGACCACTTACGCCACTAAGACCCACCTTATTGGCCAGTAAGTCGTAATAGATACCTTCGCTTGGAACAAACATAAAAGCCTGGTCCAAAGTGCCCTTCCCCGGTTTTATATATTTGGCCGTCTCATCTATACGTTTTTTTAAATCTTCTTTGAAAGCTCGCTCTAGGGATGGTCTGTCTTCTGCTCTGGCTTCGATTATTCTATTGTAATTCTCTAGACTGAACTTACTATCTATTGGCAGAAGTTTATCATCGAGTTTAATTACCGCATCGACCGTCATACCATCTCCCAGCTTATATTGCAGTTGGTAACCATCGGGCGGCAGCATATTCTTCAATATCTGCTCTAGGTAATATTCGCCCAGGACTCCCCTCTGCTTTGGATTTTGCAGAACATTTTGCAGTGTTTTCAGTTCAGCGGCGACATCACCGACGCTTTTATTAGTTCGATCAAGCTCTGTCAGCTTTTCAGTCACATCTTTAATAATCTTAGCGCTGGCTTGAAATTGTGCTGACATTTGTTTGTTGCTAACACCTAGCTGGTCAGTCAATTGTTTTTGTAGCCCTTGCTGTAGCTGCCCCATAGATTTAGTCAGCTCAGTCATGTCGGCCTTGAGCAGCATCGTTGAATCAGAGCTGGCCTTTGGTTTTAGCAGCATCCAGCCAACAAGCCCAATCAGGCACGTAGATAATAGGGCTAGGACAATAACAACTGCTAACATAGTTCAGTTTATTATAACCTCCATTAGGCTATATGGCTGATGCCCAACATAAAGAGAACACCGGCTATGGTCGCGGCGATGGTGCCTGCCGAAGAGTTCTTGCTGTGCGCCTGGGGCAGAATGTCTCCGGCGCCGATATAAGTCAAAAAGCCGGCAAAGAAACCAAGGTAAATAGTTAGGAAGCTTTCTGATGGGCTAAAGAAATATGTCGCCAGCCATCCAAGAAGAGGCATCAACGATGCAATAAGTAGCATGTTGCGGGCACTTTTTTGTTCGTTTTTGTGGCTAAGCATGACATTGGTCGTGTTGAACCCATCGGCGAATCTATGGCCAATGACTGCTATTGCTACCGCCGTGCCTACAGTGGTATTTACTTGAAAAGCCAGTCCTATGCTTATTCCATCCAAAAAACTATGGCCGCAAAGGGCTATTGCGCTAATCTTACCTACAACGGGGTGGCTGTGCGGCCCGTAACGGTTCTCTTGTTCTCCGTGTATAAGGATGGCCTTCTCGAATATATGTATGGACAGAAATCCGCCGACAAATGCTATCATTGGCCACTTAAAGTCCAGGCTGCTAACTTGGGCAGAACTAAAAATTTCCGGCAATAGCTCAAATGCCACAAGTCCCAAAATCAGTCCAGCGGTGAAGCCAAGAGCAAGGTTAAGCCTTTTTCTCCCTTTAAACGCCACGAAGCCACCGATCAGTGCTCCAAATGACGCGAAAATAGTTAAAAGAAAGCCGCTCATAACTAAATTTTAGATCTAAGGATCAAATAATTGCAAATTTGTCGCAATTTTTTGTAGAATTGAAGCAAATGTACTACAAAACACTAGGGACCCTTCTAAAAAAGGACGGTGCTAGCCTAACCAAACCGCGTAAAATTGTATTCGACTTGCTTCTCAATCAAAAACCGCAAACTATGCAGGTTCTGGCTGGGCGAGCTAAGGGACGGATTGACCGGGCAACGATCTACCGCACAATGACCCTGTTCGAGAAGTTGGGCATTGTCCAACGCCTGAATATTGGCTGGAAGTACAAGTATGAGCTGTCAGACGTTTTCCAAGCGCACCACCATCACTTTCACTGCACTAACTGTGGAACAACACTAGGCTTAGAGCCCAACGCGATGCTGGAGACAATGATCGATACTGTAGCGGCAAAATCCGGCCATGCTCCCCGCGGACATCAGCTGGAAATCTATGGGCTTTGTGCGGACTGTAAGCAACGCCTAGGAACTTGAAGTTCTTAGCCAGAGGCTAGCCGGCCATCATGGCTTCTTTGGCGTCAACTTTGTGATTTTTAACTATCAGAAAGACAACCAAGGCAGCAACCAATGCCAGCCCAACACCTACATGAATTCCGGCTATATAGCCGTTAACCTGTGCTTGGGCAGGTGATGTTCCTGCAGCTAAGTCGGTTTTCAATGTAGAAAATGCCACCGCCGACAAAATAGCCAATCCAATGGCCCCGCCGACCTGCTGTGAAGTATTTAAGATCCCGGAAGCTAAGCCGGAAAAATGTTTCGGCACGCCCGATGTGGCTGCTAATGTGCCAGACACGAAAGTCAGGCCCATGCCACAAGCGAATGTAGCTAGTCCGGGGAATACGTTGTGCCAATAGTTGCCGTCTACTTTCATGGTCTTAGACAGTATGAAAAGACCAAGAGCGATGACAATCGGTCCTAAGTTCATTGGTGGTTTATAGCCGATTTTACCGACAAGGTTAGAAACTATTCCCGACATGATAGCGACAATGAATGTCACCGGCAGGAAACAAAGTCCGGTTTTAACGGGTGAATAGCCGAGAACCTGCTGAACATAAAGCGTCAGGAAGAAGAACATCGAAAACATCGTGCAGGCGATTACTAAGAACGCTGAGTTGGCACCCGCCAGATTGCGAATCTTGAAAATCGCCAGGGGCATGAGTGGCTGTTTGACCTTTTTCTCGTTTATGACGAATCCAATCAGTAAAGCCAGCCCGGCAATTATGAACGCCCAGACCGTGGTGGACCCCCATCCTTCTCTTGGGGCTTTTGATAAGCCATATACCAACGACATCAGACCGGCAGTAGCTAGCGCCGCGCCGGGTAAGTCCAGGCTAGCTTTCTTATTTTCCTCACCAATGTGATGCGGCAAAAGTCTCAACGCGGCAAAGACAACGACTATCCCAACGGGAACGTTTACAAAGAAATTCCAGCGCCAGTCGAGGTATTGTGTTAAGAATCCGCCGAGCAATACGCCAGCGGCGGCACCACCAGCCGAGACAGCCGCCCAGACACCCATAGCCTTATTGCGTTCCTTACCTTCCCTGAATTCACTCAGAACGATGGAAAGAGCTGCCGGCGACATAAACGCGGCCGCTAACCCCTGGACAGCTCTGGTGAGGATAAGCATTGTTTCAGACTGAGCCAGGCCACAAGCCAGCGAGGCCAAGGCAAAGGCCGTAACCGATCCGATAAAAATTTTGCGTCGGCCGTATAAATCGGCCGCGCGTCCACCAAGTAGTAAGAAGCCGCCAAAAGTAAGGGTATAAGCCGTAATTACCCATTGTAAATTGCCTGGTGCAAAATTTAGTTCGCGGGCAATTGAAGGCAAAGCAACATTGACTATGGCGACATCAAGTACAACCATAAACTGGGCGACCACCAATACCGCCAAGATTGCCCATTTATTTTCCGAGTGGCGGGAAAGTTGTTTTTTGACCTTAGCTACCACAGCATTTCTCCTATTACCCCTGTATTGCACTACATTATAAATCATCTGCATGAATCACGACAGGCGCACCTGTGGATGACAAGCTCAAGCGCCTTCGATAAACTACTACTAATGTCTCAATCGAAAATTCGAGTGTTGATTTTAGGCGCCGGTTTCGGAGGAGTAAAAACAGCTCTCGGCCTAGCCGGCAATGAGCATTTCGACGTGACGATAATTTCTGAGCAAGACGACTTTCGCTACTATCCAACGCTTTACCACGCCGCGATAGGCGGTAATGTTCTGGCGTCGATTATACCGCTTGAGGAAATTTTCGCTGGAAAAGACGTCACGCTTGTAAAAGGCACCGCTAAAAAACTAGACCGCGTATCCAAAAAAGTGGCGTTATCATCTGGTAAATATTATTCCTATGACGTACTGGTAGTTGCCCTGGGAGTTGTCACCAATTACTTTGGTATAAAGGGGCTTAATAAGTACTCATATGGCATTAAGACGCTCAACGACGCCCAGGAGTTACGCGACCACCTTCACAAATCAATGGTAGATGAGAGCAGTTCTGAGCTAAATTATGTGGTAATCGGCGGCGGACCAACTGGTGTTGAACTAGCCGGCTCTTTGCCAACCTACCTGGCGCACGTTGCCAAAAGCCACAAGTTGCCCAAAAAGACAATTCATGTTGATTTAGTCGAAGCCCAGCCGAGGCTTATGCCAACTCTGTCGAAACATTACTCACACGCTGTACAAAAACAACTTCGTCGACTTGGGGTCAAGCTCTATCTCAACCAAAAGGTCGAAGCCGAGACGGCCGATGGGTTAATGGTCAGCGGCCACAACATAAAAAGTCACACGGTCGTTTGGACAGCTGGTGTTACTAATAACCCGTTTTTGGCTGCTAATAAATTTACTTTAAACGAGCGTGGTAAAGCTTTGGTGAATGAACTGCTCCAAGCCGAAGAGGATATATATATTATCGGCGACAATGCCCAAACTCAATATTCTGGAATGGCTCAGACGGCGCTGCACGACGCAATTTTCTTAACCGATAATCTAAAGCGTTTATCCACGGGTCAGAGGCCCACACCTTACAAGCCGAGACGGCCTGTGTATATCACTCCCGCGGGTTCACGCTGGGCAGCCGTCCAGTGGGGCCATTTGCAAGTATATGGTCGACTGGGATGGGCTCTCAGAGAGGTCGCCGATTTAATCGGCTATCACGATTTAGAGCCGTGGTGGTTTGCTACTGAACATTGGATGGCAAGCAATGCCAGCAGTGAACCTTGCATGGTTTGCTCAAAAGGCCGCTAGTGTTTGCCCAGCGCCTACTCGACAAATTAGATCGTCCGCTTGATGGTATAACCTCCTACCGTCTCGTACTTTATTTTTTATACGTGGTTTTTGGCTGGGCAATAGTGATAGCGGCCTCCACCAATAAATTGTCTTTTGAGTGGTATGAAATAGCGGCATCGGTTGCCGTATTGTTGGCAGTCTGTCGTTTGGTTAATTACACTCTGAGCCGAGCGCTCGAGATACCTCGTAATAGCGAATCGGATCTCATAACAGCACTGATACTAGGATTAATACTAGCCCCGGCAACTACTCAGAATGGTTTTCTGGTGCTTGGGTTGGCTGGCGCATTTGCTATGGCCGCCAAATATATCTTGGTTATCAACCGAAGGCACATTTTCAACCCAGCAGCTGTAGGCGCGTTTTTATCTGGCGCTCTATTCCACCATTACGCCAGCTGGTGGGTAGGGTCCGGAATAATCACGCCGATTGTAATTGTAGGCGGCGTGCTTATTCTGCGTAAAATGAAACGGTTCACTATGGCCGGCGTCTTTTTAGCAACCTATCTGGTTGTGATTTTGGTAAATTTATCTCTCGGTCAATCAACCGAATCTATGATTCATCATGCGAAGCTTTTGCTGTGGGCATCGCCAGTACTTTTTTTCGCTTTCATTATGTTAATCGAGCCGCTGACGACCCCAAGCAAGCTTAGTCGCTACTTGCCATACTCAATTCTTGTAGGTTTGCTATATGGCACGCCGAAACTTCGCTTAAGCCCCGAGCAAGCTTTACTCATTGGCAACGGATTTTCATATATTATCGCCCCGTATAAGACGGTCCGTATGCAATTTATAAGAAAAATCAAAGAAGCTGAGGGTATATATAGTTTTCATTTCAAGCCCGATAAAGCACTCCGATTTTCGGCTGGTCAATATCTGGAATGGACGATACCGGCTAGCAACTCAGATGGCCGGGGAAACCGCCGATACCTAACCATCTCATCATCGCCCAGCGAAAGCGAGTTTGCTTTTACTCTAAAGATCCCCTCACCAGCGAGCAGATTCAAGCAGTCTTTGCAAAAATTCGAACAAGATGACTGGCTTTCGGCTACGAATCTTTCCGGTACATTTGTATTGCCCAGCGACAAGTCGCAGAAGCTGGCTTTTATTGCCGGCGGTATCGGTGTTACACCTTTTCGCAGTATCATCAAAAGCTTAGTGGATTCTCGAGACAAACGAGACGCAACGCTTATTTATTCCGCAAATTCTGCTGACGAATTTTCATTTCAAGATCTGTTGAAAAATGCCGAGAGAGCCGGAATTAAGACTCACTACGCAATTACTGGACAAACACCTTCAGGTTGGCACGGTTTGAAAGGGCCGCTTGATGCAGCCTCTGTCTCCTCGGCTATTCCCGACTATAAGCAGCGGCGTTTTATGGTCTCAGGGCCATTTGCTTTCGTTGTCCATATTCGACAGCAGTTACTCGGAATGGGCATATCTCGTCGTCAAATAGTTACCGATTATTTCCCTGGGTACGGTTAGGGGCCAAGAAGTAACCTTCTCATGCCATGACTAGCTAAAGTCCTTCCATCATTTGTTACCAAGAGCGCTTCATAGTCTTTTACGCCTTCGATATAATCTAGACCCTTCTCGCCCATTATAAAAACCGCCGTCGATAACACATCAGCTCCAGCGATATCTGGTCCAACAACTGTGGCGCCCAGTATGGAATCAGCCGGGCGACCTGTCTTAGGGTTTACGATATGGCTACCCCTTTCATAAGTGCCGCTAGTCGCCACAGATCCGTTGGAGATGCTTAACTTGTTAAGTATCTTCTTCTTATAAAATGGGTCTTGGATTCCGATTTGCCACACCTTAGCTGAGTTGGACCGCGCCAAAATGTCACCACCAATGCTTAGACAGTAGGTTTTATAGCCGTGTTCCTCTATAACCTCCCCTCCTTTGGCAATTGCCCAACCTTTTACGTATCCGGTGGGGTCAAATTGTCCACTGTAGTATGCCGAAAAATAACCACTTGTCCGGTTGTGCCAATCGGCGCAGCTGACGATGACAGCTTTCATCTCCTGGCTGAGCTGGCTTTTTTTTATACTACCTCTTTGGAAGCGACAGAGCTCGCTGCTTGAGCGAAACGGGCTGAATTTTCTCTCTAGCCGGAACAGCTCAACAAAGACGCCATCAAACACTGCCTCTCGGTTACACCCTGGGATGTCAAGGCTAGCGGTCGAACCCATCATCTTCGACGTTCGGCGCATTTGTTCCTTGTCTGCTTGGGTTACTTAATGGATTTGTGGTTGAATTCGTGCTCTTAGTTGGTGAGTTCGAGCCTGTGTAATTTTTATTTACGGCCTTGTCTAGAGCCGACTGTAAAGATTCTTGGTAACCAAAACTGGTACTGGTTGCTCCGCTGATAAAATCAACCGTGGCATTTTGGTTTTGCAGTGTTGTGTCTTTAAGTAATGGTTCGGAATAGGCACTTAGTTCTGCCGAGTGAGGCAAGTCAGACGGCATCTGGTCAAAAATTACATCTGTAATATTATCGCCCGAGGTCACAAGAGTTATTTGCACTGTGCCATACGGTGTCTCCGCGGTATTGCCCGTGAAACTACCCTTGTTGAAGCGCTGTTGCGTAGAAGTAGAAGAAGATGCGGTGCTATTGCTAGTGGTCTGGGTATTGGCGGAAATAGAGCTGGGCCGAGCACTGGTAGCGTGCGACTGGCGCTCACGGACATAAAAGCTAAGGCTGCCTAGTACAGCCAGTGTCAACGCGACCGTTAGAGTCCGTCTCATACGATAAGGCATCTTAGCAATCTAACCTGATATTAAACTTAAGTACTAGATTTGCATCCGGTCAAAGCGGTTAACAGCAAAGTAGATAGCAGCCGCTAGGCTAATTGTTATGACCAGAGCATCTTTTCCGATTCCAAAATGAGTTTGGTTGATAAGAACATATCTAAGGGCATCAACGGCGTAGCTAATAGGATTGAGCGAGGCCAGTATTTGCAAAAGTTGCGGTGCGTGGGTCAACGGATATAGGGCACTGGATAAAAAGAATAGCGGGAATATTATGAAGTTATTGATTGCTTGAAAGCCCTGGAAGTCCTCGACCATGCTGGCAATACCAGCGCCAAAGCTAGTCAGCATTATGCTTAAGACTGCTATTATCAAAATAGCGACTGGCACCAGAGCCCAATTGTATGGCCGAAAACCGATAAAAATCGAGATCATAAAAACTAGAAGTGCCTGAATCAGTGATATGGTGGCGCCACCCGAAGCATTGCCCATTAGGATACGTAGCCGGCTGACGGGGGCAACCAGCATTTCTTTTAAAAATCCGAATCGTTTATCGAAAAGTATTTGAATTCCCCAAAAAACACCCGAAAAAAGCAGTGTCTGGACAATGATACCCGGAACCAGGAATTCCAAATAGTCGCCTTGTCCGGCGCGTGAATATACAGCCCCCAAACCATAGCCTAATGCCAGCAGAAACAGTAACGGCTGTCCGATAGCACCAAACAGCCGAGAGCGGCTGCGCCAATAACGCCTCATCTGCCGAAGCCATAGGATAAGCACTACGCCCATTAGCGTAGGCTCCGATTGCGCAGGGCTGTCCGAACATTCAGCCCGTTATTAGACAAGGAAGTCTCGTCACGAACAGTCCGTCCGGTAAGTTCCAGATAGGCCTCTTCCAAAGTCTTTGTGCCGGTCTGTTTTGCTAGTTCTTTAGCCGTCCCGGTAGCGACTATTTTTCCGTGGTCAATAATGGCAATACGTCCAGCTACGGCCTCGGCTTCGTCTAGATAATGTGTGGTGAAAAAAATTGTCATGCCTTCGGACTTGGAGAGTTTCTCAACGTAGTCCCAAAGCAAGTTGCGCGTCTGGGTGTCTAGCCCCAGCGTAGGCTCGTCAAGGAAAAGTATTTTAGGGTGATGCAGTAGACCTCGCGCTATTTCTAAACGCCGGCGCATTCCACCCGAGTAAGTCTTGACCATAGAGTCACGACGGTCCCATAAATCAACCAGTTGCAAGAGCTCTGTGATATGCCGCTTTTGCTCCCCCCGGGGGACTGAGTAAAGAGAGGCATGCAGCTCCATATTCTCAAAAGCAGACAGCTCCTCCTCAACCGCCGGGTCTTGAAAAACAATGCCGAACGATTTTCTGGCAGAATCTCGTTCACGTGTTACGTCGTGACCGTTCATTGTCAACTTACCGCTAGTGGGGCGCAGCATGGTGGTCAACATGTTGATAGTCGTACTTTTACCGGCGCCATTCGGCCCTAAAAAAGCAAAAATCTCGCCGGGGTAAACCTTGAAGCTCACTTTGTCCACTGCTTTGATGTCGCCAAAGTTCTTAACAACATCTTCGGCTTGAATTATGGGTTTTGCCATAGAGCTCTATTATACCAACCCCTGCAAAACATGCCCTCCAAAGTTTTACTTTATTACTTTATCTCAGCACCTGCTCGATTGTTGAGCCTTTTTTGTAAGATCTGAGGGCTGGTTTGCCCGAAGCCCACAGCTTTTGGATTGGCTCGAGTATACGCCAGCTCTCTAAGACTTCAGTGCTACTAGCAAAAAGGCTGCGGCTTCCGCGCAGTACGTCGACAATGATTTGCTCATAGGCTTCGGGCAAGCGGTCGCTGAAATTATGGGCATAGGAAAAGCTGTGCGTAAGTTTTTGCAAGCTTTTTTCATAGCCCGGGGCCTTTACCCATAGTTCAAGCTCAATGCTTTCGCGTGGCTGTATCCGTAAGTTTAGAACGTTGGCCTCACCTTCTCTGTCACTCTTAAAATTTATAGCTATTTGTGTAAGTTTGGTGTTCAGTGCTTTGCCGCTTTGCAGGTATATGGGAACTCCGTGCCAGCGCCTGTCTTTTGACGCCAGACGTATGGCACCAAAAGTCTCGGTAGTTGATCTTGAGCTATTAACTTCTGTCTTGTATCCGATATATTGGCCTCGTATCGCATTAGTCGAAAGCTTGCCCGAGGCTACGTGAATATGCCTCAACGCCGCGGCTCGCCTTAGCGGCAAATCAGCAAAATTATAATCGTGTGGGCAAGGCTCCATTAGCGTAAGGGCCGCCAGTTGAAGGAGATGGCTCTGAATAACGTCGCGTAGCGTGCCGGTTTGTTCATAGAAGTTGGCTCGTCCCTCGACAGCAGTTTTTTCACTGGCTGTAATAACAATATTGTCTATGAAGCGGCGGTCCCACACTCGGCGGAATAATACATTGCTACCAATAAAAACCGCGATATTCTGCGCAACTTCTTTAGCTAGATAGTGGTCAATCCGGTATATTTGGTTTTCCTTGAAGTGCCTGCGTGTCTGGGCAATTAAGCGCTTGGCTGAGTAATAGTCACTACCGAAAGGTTTTTCTAAGAGTAGCTTGGTGTCGGCAGTGTTTAAGCCCGCGGCCGCCAAGTTTCTAATGATATCGCTAACAGCAGACGGCGGTACAGCCAGATAGAAAATGATTTGATGATTTGATTTGCGTGAAAGGTTCTGGCGCAGGACTTGAAAACTTGCCGGGTTATCCGTATCCATTTGAAGCGCTCGGGTAACTTGAGCTAAATTGGCAGCCGAAGCACCGAGAATATCAGCTGGATCTATGGAGCGCCTAGAAACCGCTAATATATTGAATCGTTTGGGTAGTAGCCCGGCTTCTTTAATCTGTGACAAGGCAGGTATCAGATACCGGCGCGATAGATCGCCCGTAACGCCGAATACCACAAGAGTGGTCGGCCGCTCTGCATTTGATAGCTCCATCTTTTCTAACTTAGATTATAGGGCTTTTCCTTGGAAAAAGGTGTCTTGGCTTGGTAGTATGAGGTCTTTGGCCGCAATAAAAATCGTTGGATAACTGATTGATTCAAAGGGGTTATGCTGTTAAAATGGAGTTAAATGCAACAGGGGTGTAAATTCTATCCGGGGCCGGTATGGTAGGTGTGGTTTTTGCCTACATTGCCGCTCCATTGGCGCCGGAAACACTTTTTAATCTTGGGCCGATAGCTGTTACAAATAGCATGCTGCTTGGCTGGATATGCGCGATTTTTCTTAGTTTGCTGCTTGTAGGAGCGGCCAAGGCTTCGAATGTATGGCCAAAAAGCCGGTTGGCTTTTTATACCGAAAGTGTCGTGGATTTGGTGTTTGGTTTGCTCGCGGATACTTTCGGCGACCGCAAGAAAGCCCAGAGGCATTTTCCACTCCTCATAAGTTTGCTGTTGTTCGTACTTTTGGTAAACCTAAGCGGCCTATTGCCGGGTATTGAGACGATAACTTACAACGCTAATGGCGATAACGTTTCGCTTTTTCGTTCGTGGACAACCGACCTGAACTCGACTCTAGCCCTGGCTGTATTGGCCTTGGTTACGGTTCATTTTTACGCAGTTCGGGATATAGGCTGGCGGGGCTACGCTAAGCACTTCTTCGACGGTAAGCTGACAAACCCAATGACTTGGTTTATCGGGCTTAACGAGCTTTTCGGTGAAATTCTGCGACTGGTAACCTTAAGCTTGCGTCTTTTCGGCGTAATTTATGGTGGCGAGGCGCTACTTTTTGCCATCTCGGCGCTAGCCGGTAATCTAGGATGGGCTGCCACGGTACCGATTATGTTTTTAGAAATTTTCGTGTGCCTGGTGCAGGCATACCTCTTCATGATGCTGACGGCATCATATATAGGCATGTCGACCACTCATGGCGGTGAGAGCCATAAATCGTCTAATGAATCAATCGCGGGAGCAGCAGTTTGAGTTCGGGTATTATATTAGTAACTGAAGTGCAGTAAAGGAGGGAACATGGCAACAGAGGTAGATCCATCATTAATCAAAGGTTTGACTATAGGTTTGGGAGCCATCGGGCCGGCCATTGGCGTGGGGCTTATCGGCGCCGCGGTGGTGGGTGCCGTCGGTCGCAACCCCGAGATGCAGGGCAAAATACTATCGACAGCATTCATCATGATTGGCCTGGTTGACGCCGTATTTGCCTTCGTACTGCTAATACTATTTACGACTTCATGAACTCGAGAACGCGCTTTCTGAGATGATTAGAGTTGCGATGATTTTTGCTCAAGACACTCCGCCTAGCGGATTGGGTGCCTTTAATGTTAACTGGAAATCTTTTGTTTTCCAGTTGATAACTTTCTTAATAGTCCTGGCTGTTTTTAAGCGCTGGGTGCTACCGCCCTTGGTCAGGACACTTGAAGGTCGCCGCCAGGCGGTTGAGCAAAGCTTGTTGCAGGCCAAGAAGACAGAAGAAACGCTGGCTATGGCCGAGTCCAAAGCCTCGCAGATTATCAGTTCCGCAAGAGAGCAAGCCGATGCCTCACTGGCCGAGGCCAATGCCCAAGCAAAAGACGTTATTGCCGCCGCCGGCAATGCTGCCGAAGCCCAAGCCCAGCGGATAGTTAAAGATGCCGAGAAGCGCCTAGCACAGGAGCACCAAAAGCTCCACGATGAGCTTAAAGGCGAATTAGCTGAGATGGTAGCTGTTACCACCGAGAAAATACTTCGCAAAAAGCTCGACTCAAGCCAAGACAGGCGCCTTATTGAGGCGTCTTTGAAGGAGCTGGTTTAATGAGTAAGTACTCGAGGCGGCAATTGGCTAACTACGCGGTCAATGAGTTATTAGCCGGTCAGTCACCAGAGCGGGTTGCACGCCACCTGGCAATCGGATTGGCTGAATCGGGTAGGCGGAAAGAAGAAGACTTACTCCTCAAGGATATTGAATACACGCTGGAGGAGCGCGGCATACTCGTACAGGCCAAGGTCAGTAGCACGCACACACTTTCCCCCGCAATTCATGCGGAGTTGAAATCGCATTTAAAAAAAGCCACTGGCGCCCGACAAATATCACTGGAAAGCCGGCAAGATAAGTCGCTGCTGGGCGGTATCAAGATTGAGACGTCTATTAGAAGCTGGGATAAATCGTTAAAAAAAGTTCTTGAAGACGTTAGAGGAGCCGTTTAAATGGCCAAGGCTAGTATAAATGTCAAAGAGTTGGCGAATGAAGTAAGATCTGCGATTGCCAAACTCGAACCGTCGGGCGAAGAAAAGTCATCAGGAGTAATAACTAGAGTTGGAGACGGCGTTGCCTGGATTTACGGCCTGCGTGACTGTGGTTATGGAGAGATGATTGAAATAGAAGGCAAGAACACTAAAGTGACAGCCTTTGCCCTCAACCTACTCGAAGACGAAATAGGCGCAGTGTTGCTGGGGGAAGACACATTCGTCCAAGCCGGGGACCGCGCCAAGCTTAGTGGACAAATATTGTCCGTTCCTGTTGGCGCCGAACTTATCGGCCGTGTCGTCGATCCGCTCGGTAATCCCCTAGACGGCAAAGGACCGATTAAGACTAAATTGCGCAGTGAAATTGAAAAGGTCGCGCCTGGCGTTCTTCAGCGCCAAGGTGTACGTGAGGCGGTACCTACAGGTATTACCGCCATAGACGCCATGATTCCTATTGGCCGCGGTCAGCGCGAGCTTATCTTAGGCGACCGCCAAACCGGCAAGACCGCCATTGCCGTTGATACGATGATAAATCAGGTTCGACAAAATACCGGTATTGTTAGTATTTATGTCGCTGTGGCGCAAAAAAGGGCCAAGGTTGCTTCCCTGATAGAACGTCTGAAGCGCGAGGGGGTGATGGAAAAAAGTATTATAGTGGTAACTTCAGCTACCGATCCTGCGCCGCTGCAATACCTTGCACCTTATGCGGGCTGCGCAATAGGAGAATGGTTCCGGGACAACGGACAGCACGCGTTGATAGTCTATGATGATCTTTCTAAGCATGCAGTGGCCTACAGGCAAATGTCGCTTCTACTGCGTCGCCCGCCGGGACGAGAAGCCTACCCCGGAGACGTGTTTTATCTGCACTCGCGACTGCTCGAACGAGCAGCCAAACTCTCAGATGAGCTCGGCGGTGGCTCTCTGACGGCTCTACCGATAATTGAGACGCAAGCCGGCGATGTTAGTTCATATATACCTACTAATGTTATATCAATAACTGACGGCCAGATTTACCTCGAGAGCGACCTGTTTTATCAAGGAATAAGACCGGCAATCTCGGTTGGGCTGTCTGTCTCGCGGGTCGGTGGGAATGCCCAGCCACCGGTATTGAAGGACGTCTCGGGGCGGTTACGCCTCGATTTGGCGCAGTATCGAGAACTAGCGGCGTTTTCACAATTTGCTACCGACCTTGACCAGGAGACCCAAAGCCGGCTTGGCCGCGGGCGCTTAATTACTGAGATTTTAAAACAACCACAGCATTCCCCTTTGCCAGTCTGGCAACAGACGGCTAGCATCATAGCGGCTACGGAAGGTTCTTTCGACGACGTACCAATTGCCAGCATCAAGACCGCCCAGACTGCTTTGTTGCGTAGCCTAGAGACTAAGGACCGAAAGCTAGTTGACAAGCTTCAAGCCGGCGACAAAGCTACCGACGAGCAAAAAAAAGCTATCGTTAAAGCCGCTGAGATTGTCGCCAAGCAATATAAATCGACCGGCAAGGACAAACCAAGCGATGGCTAATACACAACTTTTAAAAAGACGAATCCGTTCTATCGGCAACACCAAGCAAATTACTAAAGCTATGGAAATGGTTGCAGCCGCCAAGTTACGCCGTGTTCAAGAGGCAGTAATCCAATCTCGACAATACGCCGACGCATCATTGGAGGTAATAAACCGCCTCAGCCACAACCCAGAAGCGGCGACACACCCCCTATTCAAGCCGACCGCGGACACCGCCAAACTTTACATAATATTCAGTAGCGACCGAGGACTTGCCGGGGCCTTTAACAGCAACGTTTTTAATGCAGCTGCCCGTGCGTTTGCCGAAGATAGCGGCAGCTCACCCAAGCCCCAGGTTATCGCGTTTGGACGGCGCGGCGCTCACCACTTCTCCAGAGGAAGCAACATTGAACTGGTTGGTGATTACGAAAATGTTGCTGATAGCCCTGATATTAATATCTTCGCACCCGTGGTTGATTCCATAATGACAGGAGTCAACGGCGAACCCTTTTCTTCGGTGGTATTGGTTTATACCGAGTCGGTTTCAACTATGCTTCAACAGGTGCGATTATCCCAACTTGTTCCCATTAGTCCGCCGACCAACGATTCTGATTCGATAAAAATTGTCTACGAATTTGAGCCCGACGCAGAAACAGTAATGGAGAGCGCTCTAAGGTTATACCTTGAGTCGGCACTACGCCGGGCTAGAGTTGAAGCGGCGGCGTCAGAGCACGCCATGCGCATGATTTCGATGGGGAATGCCAACCGCAATGCCGGCGACCTAATAGACGATTTGACTCTGGAGCTCAACGCAACCAGACAAGCAACGATAACCCAGGAAATGGCCGAAATAATCGGCGGCTCAGCCGCCATAAGCGAGTAAACGAAATGGCTGACAAAATGACAACTGCGACCGCCGCCAAAACAACAGCTAAAAGCGCTGGGACAATAATACAGATAGTTGGCGTCGTTATTGATGTCGAATTCGTCGATAGACTACCGGCAATTAACAACGCTTTGGAAATACAGCTGGCGAAGAGTGTCTTGATACTAGAGGTCGCTGCGCATCTTAGCAAGACGACTGTCAGAACTGTAGCCATGGGTCCAACCGACGGCTTATCGCGGGGTATGGAAGTCAGTGACAGCGGCAAACCCATTAGCATGCCAGTTGGCGATGATACCTTAGGGAGAATGTTCAATGTTATCGGCGAACCGATAGACGGGCAGCCAGCCCCTAAGGCCCCGCGTAGCCCTATCCACGCCCAGGCCCCCACTCTGGAGGAACAGAGTACCAAGGCTGAGGTCTTAGAGACTGGAATCAAGGTCATCGACTTAATATGCCCAATGGTCAAAGGCGGCAAAGTAGGGCTATTTGGCGGCGCCGGTGTTGGCAAGACAGTTTTTATCCAAGAGCTTATCAATAATATCGCCAAGTTTCACAAAGGCAAATCGGTTTTTGCCGGTGTCGGCGAGCGGACTCGTGAGGGTAATGACCTCTATAACGAAATGAAGGAATCGGGTGTGTTGAAGAACACAGCATTGGTATTCGGCCAGATGAACGAACCGCCGGGGGCTAGGCTTCGGGTCGGCTTGAGTGGACTAACCATCGCTGAGAGTTTCCGCGACCAAGGATCCGACGTTCTGCTATTTGTCGATAATATTTTCCGCTTTACTCAGGCCGGCTCTGAAGTATCCGCCCTGCTTGGCCGTATGCCCAGCGCGGTTGGTTACCAGCCAAACTTGGCCACTGAGATGGGCGCGTTACAGGAGCGCATTACCTCAACCCACAAAGGTTCTGTTACATCAGTCCAGGCGGTTTATGTTCCGGCCGACGATTTTACCGATCCAGCGCCGGCAACAACTTTTGCTCACCTCGATTCAACCGTAGTCTTGTCAAGGTCTCTAACTGAGTTGGGTCTCTATCCGGCTGTTGACCCATTGGAGTCCACTTCTACCGTCCTTGAACCCGAGATTGTAGGGCAGGATCATTACGATGTAGCTCGCGAAGTCCAGCGTATTTTGCAGAGGTATAAAGATCTCCAGGACATCATAGCTATTCTGGGCATGGAGGAGTTATCTGATGAGGATAAGCAGCTAGTCGCTCGCGCTAGGCGTATCCAACGATTCTTAACACAGCCGATGTTTGTCGCCGAGGCATTTACTGGCAGCAAAGGCGCTTATGTACCACTCAGTGAGACAGTTGCTGGTTTCAAAGAAATTCTCGACGGCAAACATGACAGTAAGACCGAGCAAGCCTTTTATATGAAAGGTAAGATTAGCGAAATCAAGGCTTGATATATGAGCTTGAGCTTTCAGCTAGTGTCTGCCAGTGGCCTAAAGTATGACGGTGAGGCCTACGAGGTTTTGGTGCCAACACTACAGGGCGAAATAGCAATATTTGAAAATCATATGCCACTTTTGAGCGCCGGTGCGCCGGGCGTACTGAGCGTTCGTAAAAAAGCCTCAGACAGCGACGCTCAAAAAGAACGGTTTGCAGTTTTTGGTGGGGTGCTCCAGGTTAATGGCAAATCTGCCCGTTTTATTACTGAAGATGTCACCACTAGCGAAGAGGTAGTGGAACAAGAAGCTCTCGAGGCTGTCGAACGTGCACGCAAGTTAGTGGCCGGCGCTAGTACTCGAGAAGCTCTGGACGAGGCTAAGATGGTCCAGAGTCATCACGAGGTCCGCCTGCATTTAGCCAAGCTCAAGCGACGGCACCACCAGTAGAATTTATCCGCTCACAATCGGGGTATAGGCCCATTACGCTTGTATTGTGAATTATCTCACCGTTGCAGCAACGACTGCCTAACAGCACATGGTTTCAGATTCTAATATTCTGAGGTTGCCATATTTAAGTAAGCGGGAGGGTACCGGCATGCATAAAGGGCGAACTAGCAGAAGACATCTAGTACTTAATCGACCGACTAGCGTCGAGGGATTGAGTTTCGAAGATTTATATGAAGAGTTATCTGACAACTGGCAAGAAAAATCCCGCCGCTTACAGGCCCGCCGCTGGCGTAAGATAAAGCACCAGACGGTTTAGAAGAATTTGAACGCCCCGGCCAATGTAGGGCTTGGCCGGAGGGAGGTTGAGTAAAAGAACGGCTCTCTCGGCTGGCACTGTGGCAAATATTACGCCCAGTAATCAAAGCACCAGTAGCGAGGAGCCGTTTTTAATTAGCGCGGATAGTAGCTGTTTAGTTTATAATGTTTGATAAGCGATCTTTTTTCGAAAATGGTAAAAAAACACAAGAACAAAACCCTGTCGTCACCGTCGGTATTTTCCAGGCGAAATTTCATACTATTCTTGGCAATATTCGCCCTTATAGGCTCGTATCTTATTTTGCGAAGTTTTGCCCAGACGGCTATTGATGTAAATGCGAAACTATATGTCAGCCCGGCGAGTAAATCAGTCCGGGTTGGTGATAATATATCCGTTCAAGTAAGGCTTCAGAACGCCTATCTCGCCCCTCTACATTTCGTTAGAGCCAACATGAACTTTTCTTATAACCGCTTAGCGATATCCGGTATCTCATACAGCGGTGGCTATTTCGGCACACTCGATCATCAGACCTATGACAACTCTTTCGGTACTCTGTCGATAACTGTCTCAGATCATCAGAGTAAGCAACCTCAGGCTGATGTACTTGTAGCTACAATTAACTTCAATGCCAAAACGGTGGGTTCTGGAAATCTATCTTTCGATAGCACTAAGTCTTTTGTTTCATCCAGCTCCGGCGGTCCTAACTTCTTAAAAAGCACGTCTGGCGGGACATATACGATCAACGCCGTTGTACCGCCAGCACCAACGGTCCATATTGGCGCCTCGCCATCGAGCACCCCTTATAACGGCAGCACCACCTTAAGCTGGAGTTCGGTCAATGCATCGTCTTGCAACGCCAGCGGGGCATGGGGCGGTAGCAAGCCGACTAGCGGTACAGCCAAGGTCAGCAACATGAAGCAAACTTCTAAATTCAGCCTTACCTGCAGCGGCGGGGGCGGAAGTAGTTCGTCGTCGGTAACTGTCTCCGTGGGTAAGGCTCCTTCTCCCCCACCCCCGGGTACACCGCCGCCGCCACCTACTCCTTCTGGCCATCCTAGCAGCCCACCACCTTCCCCTTCATCATCGCCCAGTAGCCCCAAGAGTAGCGGTGGAAGCTCAAATACGGGTACTACCTCCAGCAACTCGGGCTCAGCCTTTATTACAGAAGTAAAAGTATCTGATATCACAGACAATTCAGTAACTCTCAGCTGGAAAACGACAACTTCATCTTCTGCGCAGATAAATTACGGCACTAGTCCCAGCAATCTTTACCAAAGTGTTAGTGACGACGCTAATCAGGCGACCCACAAGCTGACGCTTACAGAATTAGATCCCGGACAGAAGTATTACTTTACTATCGCCGCGATCAGGGGTGATCAGGAGTATGACTACCAGGGTGATTTCTCAACTACCGGCACTCCATTAACACCTAACCAACCGACGAAGCACGGAGGTTCCGGAGTAGTTGCTATCATTATAATTACCCTTGTGCTCTTAGCCGGTTTTCTGCTGTGGCTTTTAGCAGCCAAACGGCGGAGAAACAAAGATGACGAATACTCGCGATATTCATCTATCGAGACGCCGTTGCCGCCGCTACCAGAAGCCAAGGAGCCTTATACGCCGCATTCGCTATTGTCGAAGGAAAAAGCCAAATCGCACTCTCACAGAGGCTCCATAGCCGCTGGCTCCGTCGAAGAACCAAAAGACATGTTTGAAGAGGGCCGAGAGCGCCTCGAGCACGAAGGGATATCTAAAGACGAACACTGATAGCGACCCGAAAAACAAAAAAATTCATGAAAAAATCGTTTAGAGGTCAACTCAGATTCAAGGAATCCAGAAGGCGACTACTGCTACCACTAATTTTTATCGCATTTCTAGGATTGCTGGGCTGGGTATTTTACAGCCACTCCTTTGAAAGTGGCTTAGCCAAGAAAGGTTCGCTCGCCGAGGACCAGCAGTTTCCAACAGCGCCAGAGACTGCCCACCGAAACTTAGATTTAAAAATTGCCTCTGAAGCCCACTACGACAGCCAACCCTTAGAGAATGTGAAAAGTTTTGGCTCAAACGGCGGTGTGAAGTTTTCATCCGTAAGATTTAAAGTAAGTGTCGATTCTTTGACCGAATACGGCTTTATGAGCAGGCCTGTGGCGCCTCCACCCGCCGCCGGGTATCCGGTTATTGTCCTGTGTCATAGCTATGCTAAGCCTGCTGATTATAGGTCCTCCGTTGCTTATTACTCTGATATGAAGTTTTATTCACAGCATGGTTTTGTAGTTATTAAGCCCGACTATCGGGGCCAGGGTCTAAGTCGAAAAGCAGGTAAACCCGAAGGGGCGTACTACTCCATGGCCTACAATACAGATGTTCTTAGCCTTATATCAGCTGTTAAGCAAACCAAGGGTTTAGACGCCGGCAATATAAGCCTTTGGGGGCATAGTATGGGTGCTTATGTCGCACTCCGCGCAGCTGTCATATCGCCAGATGTCAAAAACGTAATACTGTTATCCGGTCCGGTTGGGACTTATCGTGATATGTATAGCGCCTACATTCCAGTTTCTGACCGGACGAATCCCGCTGCCAGCAACATCCGTCAAAGCGTACTACTGCGCTACGGAAATCCCTTGACTAACGCAAGCTTTTGGCAGACTACTTCTCCGCTTGCCTATCTAGACAAGCTGAAAGCTAATGTCCAAATTCACGTTGGTAATGCCGATACTGTGGTCCCTTCACGTTTTTCAATAGAACTAAACCGCGCGTTATCAAGTATTCACAAAACGCACGAGTTTTTCATTTACGATGGCGGGCGGCACGGCTTGGAAAAGGAGAGGAGCCTAATTTACTCCAGGTCGTTAGCGGTTCTTGCTGCTCAGGCGCCGCGTTAGCAGTCTCTCACGCCATCGGGTGTAAACTGTCGTGATTGAAATTAACACGACCATCCCAGCAGTAGTTATCAAAAAGTTTTGCAAAACAGAAGTCACCCTCGGAATAAAGTACATCTTGAGTGTAAAAACAATGAATGCATGGAGAGTGTAAACAAATAGGCTGTTACGCCCAAGCATCTCGAGGATACCCTTTGTAAATCGATTAATTCTTGCCTCATAAGTTCGAAAAAACCAGTAAAGTACACAAAACCAGCAGAAGAATAGTAATATCCTCAACCAGCCCATCGTCCATTTATCTGCAAAAACCCATGTGTCGGCATTGTAGTTATTCCACGTAAAAGTCACATGCCTCAGCCAAGGTGTTAATGAACCATATAGTTGATTGAGCAGCGTCAAAAGATAGATACTAAGATAGCTGGCCGCAAAGCTAATGGCCGCCAAGGCTCCGACTGCTAACTTGACTCGGCTACGCTGTTTCTTATCAAGTGATCGGTACCGCCCGGAAATTTTATACCAATAATAGCCGATGATTATGCCGATGTTAAATATGAACTGCCAGGCCATTACGAAGCTTTCGCCGCGAATATACCACGCAACAGTCATCCCAATTAGTGCCAGCCACCACTTACCACGCGCCACAAGATAAAAAACAATGGGTGCAAAAAGCATTAGGACCGCGAAATGCACCAAAAAATCAGCCCAGCCATAAGTAAAACGAGTAAGAAACGCCTGGCCTAATATGTGCGACCAAGGAATAGGGTCTGGTAAGGTATCTTTTATTGGCGCGTGGTTAGTAAGCTCAACCCAAAGCAGAAAGACGAAAGTTAAGGCCGTACCGACGACATATAGCTCGAGCGCCCGTGTCCACATCTTCTGGAATATGTATTTCATGCCCAGGTGTAATCGCCGCTTGTATATCATGCCTATCAGCAGGCCTGAGAGAAAAAAGAAGCCTTCGGCAGCTGAAACCCATAATCTTCCCTTGCCTGTTAGAAAATCCCAGCCATTCGGATAGAGTTCTACGTGGTCAACAATGATTACCAACAGAAAGAAACCCCGCATCAAATCAAAGGCCAGGATTCTCTTGGTTTTGGCTTTGACTACTACGTCGTTTTCAGTAGTATCCAAATCAGTCTCCAATACCGGCCAACCGCCTAAATTCCGCCACTTTAGGCTTACCACTGGGAGTCTTGGGAAGGGCACCAAGACGCATGATTCGGTCCGGACGCCATGCGAAAATTAAGTTCTGCGAGCAGTATTTTTTTATGTCTGAGTCACTAGCACTACCGACAACAAAATAAATAAGCTCATCGTTGGGGAGCCCTTTGATTTGCTTGCCAACCACATATATGTCTTCAATTCCAGGTTGTTGGTGCATGGCCCATTCGACATCGCGCGGTGAAACGCTGTAGCCGAATCTTCTAATCTGCTCGGTGGAGCGGCCTTTTAGATAGAGGTATTCATCCTGCATCTTGGCAATATCTCCGGTTCGAAAATAACCGTCCGAGGTACTGGCTTTTTTGGTAGCCGAGGCGTTTCGAAAGTAGCCAGGGAACACTCCGGGAGACTTAATTTGTACCTCACCTGCCTTACTGAGGCGCATCTCGACCTGCGGCAGTAGTTTACCGGGAGACCCAAGCCTGTGGGCATTTTTAGAGTTAGCGGCAATCCTACCAGTCTCACTTGAGCCGTATGTTTCAAGTATTTCTACCCCGAACCGCCTTTTGAATTTTCGCCAGACTTCCGGTGGTAACGGTGCTCCTCCTGACACGCACAGCCTGAGAGCTGATAGATTGTAAGAGCCATCGGCTTGGGCTAGCCGAAGATATGCCTGGGAGATGTGTGTAAAAAACGAGATTTTACCGCTGTCCAGAGCCTCCAGCGTTTCTTGTTCGTCGAACCAGGGCTGTAAATACATGGTATTCCCATGGTAGATACAGCCCGAGAGGCCCATAACTATGCCGTACCAGTGGCTGAGCGGTAATGATACCAGCAAGCTATCCTCGCTTGTCCAGCTCCAGACTTTAGAACAGGATGCTATATTCCAAATGTGATTAGCGTGGGTATTAGGAACGGCTTTCGGTTTTCCGGTAGTTCCTGATGTAAACGTCATTGAAGCTATTTGTTCGGTCGGCGGCAAGCGAAGCAACTTGGCTTTCATGCTACTGCTGGCGCGCATTATTTGACTTGTGGTCTCAACTCTTACCTTATGTGCTCCAAGTTCCGATCCGTAGTGCGCGTCGGTTATTAGAAGTTTGAGCGGAAATTCATCGACAATCGCGTCAAGCTCGAGTTTTTTATATGCCGGGTCAAGTGGAAATGCAATATGGCCTAGATGAACGATCGCAAGATACATAACCACAAAGTCGATTGAATTGGGCAGCAGTAGAGCCACGACCGCAGGCTTATCAGAAGAAAGGTAGCTATAAATTACATCCGAAGCCTGTTCGACTGCTTGTTTAAGCTCCAGCCAGTTTAGCGATTCGCCGTCGAAAACAATGGCCGTCTTAGCCGGGTGTTTTTCAGCGTTACTCCGTAAATAGTCAGTCAAATGCCGGCTGCCGATAAGTCACTCCTTGCCCGATTACTCTTA
>CAZPFQ010000003.1:28941-39092 GCA_964585885.1 uncultured Candidatus Saccharibacteria bacterium
TGGCTCTCGGGCTTGGATTCGAACCAAGATTAGCGGATCCAGAGTCCACTGTCCTACCGTTAGACGACCCGAGAATACTTCTGTGCTACTCCTGTGATTATAACTCAAAGATAAAAGTGCAGTAGAATAGGCTTACGACAACCCATATATGAAAACATTAAACCAGGAATACATGCGCAGTGTTATGTTCGGTGTTGAGAATAGTCTTATTTCTACTGTTGGGTTGGTGGCCGCGATTAGTGTTGGTGTAAAAGACAACCATATAGTTATTTTGGGAGCAGTTGCAGCAATTACAATTGAGGCTGTGGCTATGGGCGTAGGCGAATATCTGAGTGACGATGCTGTTCAAGAACTCGATAAGCTAAAGCGGCACCGAGACGATCCATTGCTCAGCGGGCTGCTCATGATGGCAGCTGGGACGCTTGCTGGGTTAATCCCACTAGCACCCATAGTTATCTTCGATTACCCAAAATCACTGTACGTTGCCATTTTTTTGGCACTGACAACGCTTTTTCTTCTAGGGTTTTTCAAGGGAAAACTCGTTGGGTCGCGCCCCTACAGAAGTGGTCTCAAAATTCTGGTAGTTGGAGGTTTGGCAACCCTGCTGGGTTTGGCGGTCGGTTTAATCTTTAAGTTGTAACAAAATTTGAGGAGCAATAGAATGTCGCTACGAAAAATCGCCGTAGGAGTTGTAGGTTTTCCTCTGCTACTGGTTGGATTTTTACTATTGCTATTGCCAGGACCAGGACTACTGGTAATTGCCGCGGCGCTCTTTTTATTATCAATGGAGTTCGCTTGGGCGAAGCGCCACCACAATAAAGTCAAGCGTCATTTGAACAAACTGGTGAGGAGAAAGTAGAGTCGAACTATTTTGACTTAGGCCAAGTAAGCTTGAGCGCGTAAACGACCCATAGCAGAAAGATGCTAGTTTCAAGTACTGTCCACCAGCCGGGGCTTTGATTAAGGTAGCTTCCGAAGAATCCGCTGCTTTGTAGCTGTCCAGATTGCGTTTCTGCGACCAGACGCAGGTTTTGGAAAAACCAAAAACCGCCGATAAATATTGCCGACAGCATGCTTAGCATCCGCACTATTCCGGGTAGCTTAACTTTGAACATCGAGACCGCCGCCAGGAGCTCAAGAATGATAATCAGCACAGCCGCGGTTTCAGGGGCCCCTAAACCAATGGAATTGAGCCAGTCCTTAAAATCACTAAAACTAATTGCCTGTAATAGTGCCATAACAACGAAAGTAACGCCCAGTAAGCCTACTACATTCCATTGCCGGGATGTTAGCTTAGGCGGATCCTGCATTTTTGTCCATCCTGATGTTTGAGTACGAGCCATTTTTGTCCCTCGCTTAATTTATGTTTTTATAATACAGCAAAAAATAACACTAGGCTTTTTTGGACGATTTTTTTTGCCAATCATTTATCGCGGCGTGATTTCCGGACAGGAGCACATCGGGAACTTTCAATCCCCTGTATTCTTCCGGCCTTGTATACTGCGGGTGCTCAATTGCGTAAGTCTCAGTAAAGCTTTCATTCTTCGCGCTAGTTTCTCCCCCGAGCACGCCTGGAACCAGGCGAGTTACTGCATCGCTTATTAGCATCGCGGCCAGCTCGCCTCCTGTGAGCACAAACTCGCCAACTGATACCTGATTATCGACCATTGATACCACTCGTTCGTCATAGCCCTCATATCGTCCGCAAACAATTATCAAGCCCGCTTCTGTTGCTGCTAGGTCGCGAGCCATTGCCTGGCTAAAAATATCCCCTCTTGGTGTCGTCAACAAAACGCGCCCGTCGGGATTCGATTGCTTGGCTTTTTCTATGGCTTCGAACAGCGGCTCGGGCTTAAGCACCATGCCGTCTCCTCCGCCATAAGGAATATCGTCGACCTTTTTCCTCGGCCCGATTCCGAAGTCACGAAGATTTATCAGTTCATACTGTACTAGTTTTTTTTCTTGGGCTTTTCGGAGCATGCTGGCATTTAGCACGCCCTCAAACATCTCCGGAAACAGCGTTATTATTTGAATTCTCATTGCAGTTCTTGCACTTTGACAGTTCTGTCTCGTTGCGGCTAGCTACAGCTCTAGGTCGTCTAAGTCAGCCAGTTCCTTGCGAGTCCGACTAATGACATCAGAGTGGTCGTTATCTGATGCCTCTTCGGGCAGTTCATCTTCTTCTGGAGCGTCTACGTCATCGGCAGGTTTATCTGCCGGCTTATCGTCAGATTTAACAGCCGAGCTTGTTTCCGGCTTCTCCTGGTTATCGTCTGCCGGTTTTGAATCCGCTTTATCAATTTCTTGCTCGCGCTTTTGGGGTGGGGGGCCCGTGTCGACAATCTTAAGATTATAACGGGCATCATTTTTTGTACCGAGAGCACGAAGTAAGGTGCGAAGGCTCTGGGCGGTGGAACCGCGTTTTCCAATTACCCGCCCCAAATCTTCAGGATTTACGGATAGTTCAAGTAAAACACCCTTTTCATCGATACGACGCTCTACTTTGACGTCATCGGGACTGCCTACCAAAGACTTTACGATATATTCAACGAACTGCTGATCAATACTGACTGCCATAGGCCTCCCCTTCTCTTTCAGAAACTAGATTGTAGCTACATTATAACAGAGACTAGTTGCCGCTTTTGTCGGAGTCGGTAGCTGTTTCGGCCCCTTCAGAGTCAGCCTTTTCTGTGTCGCCCTCACTAGCTAGCTCGTCTGGTTTTGGTTGTTCCGATTCAGCAGGAGAATCCGTGCTTTCGGGCTTTTCGGCTTCGGACTCTGACTCAACTTCTTCTGGCTCGGGCTTTGGTACTTGCTCGGTTGTTTCGGCAGTCTGCGGTGCTTCGGCCTCTGGGGGTCTAGTACTCCGGCGTTTTCCGGGATTCCTAACCGCTTTTTTCTTGGCTGGCGCCGCGCTATACCAAGCCGGTAGTTTCACTCCCTCTTTTTGTAACAATCTGGCTACTCGGTCGGAGGGAACAGCGCCATTGCTCAAATACGAGGATATCTTTTCCTTGTCGATTGTTGCTGCCTTCGAGTGCGGGTTATAGTTCCCGACATAAGCTACGACTCGGCCGCTCTTGGGACTAAAGCGCCTATCTTGGACTATCATCCGAAACTGTGAGTGTCCGGTCCGTCCCGTGCGTTGCATTCTTATCGTTAGCATGTCCAGGCTATTCTACAGAGGGGAGAGCGATAAAGCAAGGTGTCACTCCTCCTTGAGATACTTGGCCAAAGCCTGTGAAGCGGCGGCTACCTGTCCGGCCTGTTTACTCGGACCGCTGCCTTCACCCTTGAGGCTATCGCTCACAAATACCCCAACGACGAAGATCTTGTCATGGTCGGGCCCATCCTCTTTTAGCACCTTATACATTGGAGTAAAACCCTCACGGTTTTGCACCAACTCCTGCAAGCGAGATTTTGGATCAAGCCATGACCCGCTATGCAGTATTTCCTCGAACATTGGCAGCAGACTATTTTCTATAAATGACTTGGCCGCATCGTAGCCTTTTTCCAGGTAGAGCGCTCCGACCACAGCTTCGTAACAATTTGCCAATATCTGCTGGCGAGCACGCTCACTGCCTCTTTTTTCACCCCGGCTTAGACGCAATAACGGTTCAAAGCCTTCGCGGGACGCGGCCTCAGAAATTGATTCGGTCCTAACCAATGAGCTTCTCCAATTAGTCAGTACTCCCTCGGGCTCGGAATAATTTGCGTATAGATACTCAGTGACTACGAGTTCCAAAACAGCATCGCCTAAGAACTCCAGGCGTTCGTTATGAGAAGACGCAGTTTTGCGATGTTCGTTAATGTAAGAACGGTGGGTAAATGCCATGATTAGCAAGTCCGTGTCCTTGAATTCGCCGAAATGAGTTTTGGCGAAAGCTTGGTATTTAGAAATGTCCATTAGCTGCTTCTCTCCTATAGACTTTGCTTGCGGATTTTTTTTAGTGCCAGCAGTATTAGTTTACCAATGTCCTCGTACTGAATTTTATCCAGTGCTTCTTTCACCGGAAGCCACTTTATGTCCGTCATCCATTCCTGCGGGACAATTTTGTCCGTATCGCCCTTAGCTCTCACTAAGAATATCTCGGTGGTCATCAGCACGAGGCTATTAATCCTTCTGTAGCGAAAATTAATTTTGCCGAGCCAATCAAGCATTTCCATCTCTTTTAGTCCTGTTTCCTCTTGGATTTCTCGTTTTGCTGTCTGCCTTGGTGTTTCGCCTTCTTCAATATGACCTTTAGGAATCGTCCACCGGCCCTTGGAATCAGCTATTAGCAGTATCTCAATTTCCGATGTTTTTTTAGACGAGCGACGGAATATTATGCCGCCGGCTGTTGGCTCGCGAACAACTTCATCAATAGCCGGCCGACGGCGTCGGACGAATTTTCGGATTCCGGCTATTGGTTTAGGTCTTTTCAACGCAATGTTCCTTGTTTTGACTGATTATTCTACTTGGGCTTGGAAGACTTGGCCTTTTTAGTCTTTTTTACTTTTGGTTTTTTTTCTGCTGTGGCTTCTCGTTCACGTAGCACGGTTCCTAGAACCCCGTTAATGAACTTCGATGAATTATCGCCTCCGAATGCCTTGGCAAGTTCGACCGCTTCATTGATTGCCACTTTTGGCGGGATATTTGGTTCGTGCAAAAGCTCATACACACCCATCCGCAATATTATCCGGTCCATCCGGGCAATCTGTTCGATAGGCCACTCGGGTGCCACTGGACGAATAACATCGTCAATTTCTGCCTGGCGCGACTCAACACCTTTTGTTAGCTGCTCGATAAAGTCTTTATCGTCGATAGTCTCATTAAAACGCTCGATATTTCTCGCTAATACCTCGTCCAAGACAAAAGATGAGTCTTCAAGCTCACGCCTGAAATCGCCCTCATATAAAGTCTGCAGTGCGACTATTCTACCGAGATGACGGTTTGATGCCATGTTGTTAAACTTTCTATTTGTCGTTACTACTAGTATAGCTTATCGACCGAACGGAGGCTGGCTATGTACTTAACTAGAACTGGTTAGTTTTTTAAGTTCACGGCTTGAGACCGCAACTTTTACAGGACTGGAAGCATTTATACGCGCAGCTAATTTGCGTACTTCGTGGCTGCGGCGCGTACCAGATCTCCGCGAGCTTGTTCGTTTTTTGGGCTTACCCATAGAATGACTCCAAATCGGTCTAAATTATACTGTAGCTTAGGGGTAGATTATACATCCTAACAGATCAGATAACAAGGCTCACTAAGCGCCCTGGCACGTAAATAGCTTTTTTGATTTGTTTACTACCAATCAACTCTGCGATTTTTCCATCGGCCCTAGCTAGCTCTATGGCTTTTGCCTCGTCAATGTCAACGGACACAACTATTTCGGCCCGCACTTTACCGTTAACCTGCACCGCCAAAGTGATAATTTCCTCTGATATTAATGACTCGTCCCAACTCGGCCATTTCGAGATGTGGACCGAACCCGATTGCCCCAGCTGATTCCACAGCTCTTCTGTCACGTGCGGGGCAAATGGCGCCAGCAACTGTGTTAACGCGATAAATCCATCGGTCCAGGCCTGATGCGCAATAGCAAAATTGGCTTGTGATTTCAACTTGTACAGTTCATTTACAGCTTTCATCAACGACGAGATTGCTGTGTTATATCCAAGCTCCTTAAAATCATTGCTGACTTCTTTGATGGCCGTATGGATGATTCTCTTTATGCTCAGCTCCAGCTCTGCATTGTGGCCATGGTCTGGATTCTTTGCCCTCGCTGGTGTTTTTTTCTCTGTGCTTAGAAACTCTTGGACTATCACCCACAGTCTGTCCAAGAAGCGATAGGTACCTACGATACCGCGAGGATTCCAGTCTACGCCTTGGTTGTACGGGCCGATAAAAAGCTCATACAGCCTCAGAGCATCGGCGCCATAACCTTGCTCTATTAGTTCGTTGGGAGTGACTACGTTACCGTAGCGCTTGCCCATCTTACGTCCGTCTGCTCCGCCAATCATACCCTGGTTACGCAGAGCTTTAAACGGCTCGTCCGTGCTTATCAATTTGTTGTCGTATAGGAACTTAATCCAGAAGCGAGAATACAGTAAGTGCACTACGGCATGCTCGGCTCCTCCTATGTAGTTGTCAACCGGCATCCAGTTATCGACTTTATCCTTGGTGAAAACTTGGTGTACATTATGCGGGTCTGAAAAACGTAAAAAATACCAGCTCGAATCAATAAATGTATCAAGCGTATCAGTCTCACGTTTGGCATTTCTGCCGCATTTCGGGCATTTTACATCTACGAATTCGGGTAAATCCTTGAGTGGTGATTGGCCTGTGGGCTTAAACTTCACATTTTCCGGCAACAGCACAGGCAAATCCGACTCCGGAACTGGCACAACGCCATCCTTGTCGCAATAGATAATTGGAATGGGACACCCCCAGTATCGTTGTCGGCTAACTGTCCAGTCGTGCAGTTTATATTCGGTCTTTTCTGTGGCTACACCAGTTTTTACCAAGTCTGAAATAATTTTTTCACGAGCTTGGGTTGAATCCAGGCTGTTATATTTACCAGAATTTATCAGCTTTCCCTCGCCTGCGTATGGTATTTTCTTAGATTCAACGACATTTTTAATTGGCAGATTGTACTCTTTTGCGAAATCATAATCACGCTCATCATGAGCAGGAACAGCCATAATCGCACCCGTTCCATAACCCATAAGTACATAATCGGCTAGCCAAATGGGAATTTTCTGTTTATCGGCAGGATTGATTGCGTATCTTCCGGTGAATACCCCACTTTTATGCTTTTCGGCTTCCTTGCGGTCGAGTTCGGTTTTATTTGCCGTGGCTTTTATGTACATATCTACTTCTTTGAGATGCGACTTTGTCGCAATTTTATCGACAAGCGGGTGATCTGGGGCCAGTACCAAGTAGGTTGCGCCAAAAATTGTATCTGGCCGAGTGGTAAAAACAGATATTTCGAGGCCGCCATCGGTGGCAAACTTTATCTCTGAGCCTTTGCTACGACCCACCCAGTTACGCTGCATTGCCTTAATACCCTCAGGCCAGTCAAGCTCGTCAAGATCGTCAATTAGTCTGTCGGCGTATTTTGTTATCTTCAAGAACCATTGCTCAATCTCTTTCTTGATTACCGGTGTTCCGTCGCGCTCGCAGACATTCACGCCATCTTTGTTTATCACCTGCTCGTTGGCTAGCACTGTTTTGTCCGTTGGGCACCAGTTTTGCTTGGATTTAGCCCGATATGCCATTCCCTTTTCGTAAAAAAGTAGGAAAAGCCACTGCGTCCACCGATAGTAATCAGGTTTTGAGGAGTCAATTTCTCTACTCCAGTCGTACGAGAACCCCATTTGGTTGAGCTGTTTTTTAAATATTTCTATATTCTGGTCGTTCGACTGTCGGGGCGGGATGTTATTTTTTATAGCGTAGTTCTCGGCGGGCAGGCCGAAGCCATCCCACCCCATCGGGTGTAGAACATTGTAGCCTTCCATCCGTGAATGGCGGGCTATAGCGTCGCCGATGGTGTAATTTCGAACATGTCCAACGTGCATAGCTACACCGCTAGGGTACGGGAAGTACTCGAGCACATATTTTTTTGGCTTAGATTTGTCCTCAGTAGCCTGATAAATTTTGCTTTTTTGCCAAATTTCCTGCCACTTAGGTTCAATAACCTTTGGATTGTACCGCCTCATTCTAGAGATATTCTAGAGGTTGTAGTCGCGTTTTACCAGTTCTACAAATCTATTAACCAGTACTGGCATGTCTATTCCAGCCACTCTGGCCGATTTGGGATACAGACTCTGTTCGGTCAAACCCGGGATGGTATTAATTTCCAAAACGACAAAGCTGCCATCCGGCCGCATCAGAGTATCCACTCGCGATAAATGCCGGCAACGCATGGTCCTATGGACTTTTTCCGCTAGTTCCCTGGCTTTAGCATGTTGCTCATCAGAAATAGAAACCGGTGGGCAAAGCTCCTGGCTTGCGCCGTTGTATTTATTCTCATAATCAAATTCTCCGCCCCCGGGCGGGATGACTTCTATCGCCGGCAATGCTAGTTCATCTAATATGGGAATTGTGATCTCAACTCCTTCAACTAGCTCCTCCAATACCGCTTGGTCATCAAGGTCGAAGACTACTTTCTTGGCCCTCCCTTGATCTGCCTTGCTCGGTTCGCGAACTATCATCACGCCGATGCTCGAACCACCATGGTTAACTTTCAGGACGTGTGGTGCCTCTGAAATTGGGTCTAATACATATGTTGCGTCCGTAACAAGATTGCTTTTAGCTGTTAGGATTCCCGCTTCTTTTAGCCTCTCCAGGGTATTGCTTTTATTAAAGGTAGCCTTCATGACCTCACTAGTACTACCCAAAAACGCTAGTCCCCGTTTTGCGAATTCTTCTTGCAAAATGCCGTCCTCGCCGTTAATTCCATGGAGAATCGGCAGGACAATGGTATCCTTGGGAAGTTTATCAAAGTAATCGAATCCTTTCGCCGGATCATATTCTCTGACTTCGTATCCAGCTTTGCGAGCGCCGTCGGCTACAGCTTTAGCTGAGCGAAAAGATACATCGCGTTCAGGAGAGTCGCCTCCACCAAGCACTAAAACTTTCACGAGCTAAATGTTTTGTTTTTTATCTTCATCCAGCTAGTTGATTGGCGTACGAGCTTATCGGCGTCTTTTTGGTCGGCTAACAGCCGTTTGACGGTTTCTTCCGCGAATACTTTATTCTGAGAACCTTTAACCAAAACTGCTGTGTCTGCTGTAAGTAATGACTTTATATATTCGCCGGCTATGTACGGGCTATCAAAGGTGGCCACTTTGCAACCCTTACCTTCTGCAGCAGGTGCTAAATATTTGTTCGCATCGGGACCAATTGTTATTACCAGATCAATTTTATTGGGTCCGCAGTATCCGCCGATTTGTGTGTGTGCTTCTTTGGAAAACGAACCGAGTTCGTTCATGTTTCCGAGTACAGCTATTTTATTTGGCTTATCCAACCTGGAAAGTGTATCGATGGCGGCTTTCATTGCCTCCGGACTAGCGTTGTAGGTATCGTCGATTATCATGCTGCCGTTTAGGCCGTTTAGTCGCTGCATCCGACCGCTAACAGGATGTATACGGTGCAGGCCTTGGTCAATATCTGAAGCACTGAGCCCTAGTTGACTAGCGACGGCCACTGCCGCGGTTACGGCATAAAGCTGAGGCTCGGAGATGAGGTCATTTGAAGATTTCAGGAAAGCCGACCCGGCTTTTAGCACCTCAAAGTCGCACTTGTCTTCATGAAACTTGATACTTTTGGTTCTAAAATCAGCTTGCTGATTCAAGCTGTAACTGATTTTGGAAACATTTAATTGATTTATATATTTCGGAGCGATGAGGTCTTTGTTATAAATCAAGCTGGAAGTCAAGGTTACGACCTTTAACTCCTCTGCCGCGACATCGTCCAAATCTTTGAAGTACTCCATATGCTCTGGAGTTATGGCCGTTAAAACGCCAATATCAAGTCTAAGATAAGACTTGCATTGGGCAATCTGGCCGGGAGCGTCCGTACCAATCTCCACCACTACCACGTCGTACGGGTATGTTTTACGCAGCTGCTTTTCGTTGCGCCAGAATATAGTTAGCCAGCCCAGAGGGTTAAGCAGCACGGGCATTTGTTCTCCAAAAAATATAAGGGGTATGCTTACGAGATCGTTGTAATTACCCTCTTGGTATCGGACTCTATGCTTTAGTCCCAGAACATGGGCGATTGCTAACTTACTGCTGGTTTTGCCAACGCTACCGGCAACTCCCACGACCTTGAACTCATTCTTTTTATATAGCCTCCGAACCTGCCAGCCAAGGACTGCCGCAACTAACTTTTTTGCAAGCTTTTTCACTGGCTTAAGTATACCCGTAAGCTACTCTTTTTGGTTGCGGACCTGTTCGGTGCCGATAGCTTCTATGCTTTTTGTTAAGTTATGCCTGCTCAGTTCCACTTGGGTCCGGTAGCTCGTTATAGAATCAATAACCGCTAAGCCAATCTTTTGGAGTCTCTCAGCGAAATTTAGCTGTCTATCAAGATTTTGTTCTTTTTCCATAGAATTGTGGTGGAGCATAAGGGATTCGAACCCTTGACCTCTTCCATGCCATGGAAGCGC